>CAZAPV010000010.1:0-23210 GCA_964487195.1 uncultured Gammaproteobacteria bacterium
CGTCGCGACGAGCCGCATGGAGCGACCGCACGTGCATGCGTGGTACCTGAAACTCGGTTTCCACGACTGCGGCAAGGAATTCCGGCTCGACTTTTGATTCTCGACCGTCGTGTCGGGGGTCTTTTTTTATTTCCGCATTCGTGCTACGGTTTTGCCGGTTCTTTCAACCATGGAGGTTCCATGACCGACGACGAACGCCTCGAACCGTGGGAAGAAATGCGAAACGAGCGCCGTTATCTGGCGTTCGAGCTGAACAAGACGACGCTCACCGGCCCTTCCCGTCGCATCGTCCAAGGATATTACGAAAAGCCATACGACTTCTGCGTGCGCATCGTCGATGACCGAACCGCGGCGATCATCCGCACCTACGGACGCGGCGAGCAGCGCAGGAAGCGGCACGTGCCGATCGGCCTCGGCGAAGCGCGGTACCTGATCAACAGCACGCCGTACGTCGTGCGCAAGACGCGCGCGATCAAGGACGGCTGGAAGGTCGACGTGTTCGACCGGCCGCTCGACGACATCGTGCTGATCGAACCGCAGGTGATGATCCCCGGGGCGGCGATCGCGCCGCCGCCGTGGGCGCCGGACGCCGAAGACGTCACCGACTGGCTCACCAACCGCCATCTCGCGCACGTCACGGCCGATCTCGCGCTCGGCAGCGACGAGCTGGTCCGCACGCTCCTCCCCCGGCCGGTGCGGCGCATCGTGCTCACGGGCGGTCCGTGTTCCGGCAAGACGTCGATGATGCGCCTCTTTCAGAAGGATCCGCTCGCCGCCGTGCACTGCGTCCCCGAAGCGGCGACGATCCTGATCGAACAGATCGGCGCGAAGTTCCCGGCGAGCACCGCGGTCGGCCAGCGGCGTTTCCAGCGCACGATCTACCGGCTGCAGCAGAACTTCGAACGGGAAGCGAAGCGGCAGGCGTGCCGCGACGGGAAAAGCGTCCTGCTCGTGGACCGCGGCACGGTCGACAACGCCGCGTACATGACGGGCGGCATCGCCGAACTCGAACAGGTCTGCCAAACGAGCATCGCCGACGAATACGCCCGCTACCACGGCGTCGTCTGCCTGGAAGTGCCGCCGACCGACGTCTACGAACGGGACAAGGACAACAACGGCGCCCGCTACGAGACGTACGAGCAGGCGGTCGCGCTCGGCGAACGGATCAAGCGCGCGTGGTCCGGCCATCCCCGCTTCACGCTCGTCGGCAACGACGGCGGCTGGGACCGAAAGGTCGCGTCCGCCCGCGCGGCGATCAACGCCCTCTTCACGGAATAATCCCCCAACCTCTCGGGGGATTTTTTATACGAAAAACCCGCCGAGAGCGGCGGGGAAGCGTCAGACCTTTTTTCGTTTGCGCACGACGACGGTCTCATTGCCGAACAATCTATCGAGAAGTTTCATCTGCGGCGGATAGTCGTCGACGCGCACCTCGGCATCGGCGGCGGATACGCCCGCCTTCTGCAGCGCCTCGGCGATCGTCGCGCCGGCGGATCCTGGAATATCGACGCGCGTAGTGAACGTGACTTCATCGTGCTCGTTGATCGCAATGACGCGGACGTTGTGCATGTGCAATCCTCCTTGTGTCCACTTGTTCTACGTTATCCCGCGGAAAAAGTCAAGATGAAAAAACACCGCGGGAGTCCGCGGTGTGTCATTGAGGGATGATCTTTTTGATCGCGTCGCCGTATGCCTTTACCGGATCGGCGATCACCGCCGGATCCGGCTGGATCAGCAGCTTCACCCGCACCCCGTAGTGGTCGGAGAGGTTGGTGACGACCGGCTTGCTGTCGTAGCCGGTGATCGTCGCCGGCGTATCGAACAGCCGGTCGACGCAGCGCGACTGGAGCTGCGTGCCGGTCTGCGCATTGCGGATGAACACGTGGTCGACGAGCGACGAGGATCTTCCGTACCGGAGCGTGTTATCGCCGCAGATGCTGCAGAACGGCGGCTGCGAATCCGCGGCCGGACTCGTGAAACCGAGCTGCAGCGCCGCGTCCCACACCGTTTTTGACGATGCATTAATCGTCGAAGAGAGCGCGGGGCCGGCGTTCATGTCGCCGAGCAGCAGCGACGGCCTGCCGTTCGCCCGCGCGAACAGGCGATCGGAGATCATCTTCAATTCGGCGATCTGCTCGTCCTCCCAGGTGGCGAACCCGGACTGCGACGGCGGGATCGCGTCGGGCGACGACAGATGCGCGCACGCGACTTCGACCGAACCGTACTGCGGGACGTCCACCCTCGCGAGCAGCGCCACGCGGTTCGCGCCGCTCGAGATCAGCTGCACCACTTCCTTGTTCTTCAACTTCCACCGCGACGCCAGGATGACGTCGTTGCGGCCGCCTTGGATGCGCGACGCGCCGTCCGAGGTGCAGAGGTTCACGATGCCGTCCGGCGATTTGCCGGCCGACGCCGCGAGGCAGTTGAGGCAGCCCTTGTCGCGCAGGTAGACGTTCGTCAGTTCGCCGTGGCACTGATCGAGCGCGCAGATCGTCGTCTGCTCGTCCGGCACATCGGCGCACCGTTTGCGGACGCACGACTGCAGCGGACGAAGCTCGTCCGCCGTGCACGTATCCTCGTACGATTCGCCGAGGCCGCTCGTGTCGATCGTGAGCACGTTCGTCGGCGGAAGGCCGAGCGCCGCGATCACGGCGTCCGATCCGTCCTTGGTCCACACCTCCTGCAGACAGAGAACGTCGAACTCGGTCGCCGCGATGGCCGCGGCGACAGGCGCCGTTCGCGGGGTCGCGAGCGACACCATCCCCGGGCCGAGCGCCGCGTTGTACGTCACCGCGGTGAGCTGCGCGTCGATCGGACCGCATCGATCATGGAGGGCGTTGCCGCCCCCGCTTTTTCCGCACGACGCCGTCAAAACGGCGGTCGCGCACATGAGCGTGATCAGCCTGTTTCGCATGGCATCTCCTTTGAAAAGGACTGTTGCCACCTTACCCCGCCGGCGCCGATTTGCAAGGATGAAAAAAGCCCCGTTCAGACGGGGCTTGTGACGGTTTTGATGTTGACGAACTCTTTGAGTCCGTACGTGCCGAGCTCGCGGCCGTAGCCGGATTTGTTGATCCCGCCGAACGGAAGACGCGGATCGGACTTCGGGCCGGCGTTGATCGCGACGAAGCCGGCGTTGATCCGGCCGGCGAGTGTCTTCGCCTTTTCGACATCCCAGCTCCAGATCGACGCGCCGAGACCGAACCGCGTGTCATTCGCGACGCGGATCGCTTCTTCCTCGTCCGCGACCGTGATGATCGGCGCGACCGGTCCGAACGTCTCTTCGTCGAACACCGGCATCCCTTTCGTGACGTTCGCGAGGATCGTCGGCGGATAGAAGAACCCGCGACCTGACGGACGGACGCCGCCCATCACGATCGTCGCGCCTCGTCTGACCGATTCATCGACCTGCCAGGCGATCACGTCGCGTCCGCCTTGGGACGCAAGCGGCCCGAGCGTCGTCTTCTCCCACATCGGATCACCCATGATGACTTTGCCGAACTCGTGCGCCAGCAGCTCGGTGAACCGCTCTGCAACGCCGCGGACGACGATGAACCGCTTCGCCGCGACGCAGCTCTGCCCGGCGTTCATGAGACGCATCGACGCGCCGTTCCTCGCCGCGAGATGCAGCTGGGCGTCGTCGAGCACGATGAACGGATCGCTCCCGCCGAGCTCGAGCACCGCTTTCTTGATTTCGCGCGCGGCGATCGACGCGACCGCGCTCCCTGCGTGGACGCTCCCGGTGAGCGTCACCGCCTTCACGCGTTGATCTTGGATGAGACCCGGGACTCTTTCTTCGCTCACCCGGACGTTCTGGAATACGCCGCGCGGAAAACCGGCGTGAAGGAACAACCATTCCAACGCCCGCGCGCACCGCTGCACGTTCGGCGCGTGCTTGAGCAGCACAACGTTGCCAGCCATGATCGCCGGCGTCGCCGCGCGGATCACCTGCCAGAACGGATAGTTCCACGGCATGATCGCGAGCACGACCCCGAGCGGCTCGAACCACACGCATGCTACCTTGCCGTCAACGTCCGACCGTTCCTCCGCGAGCATCTTCTCGGCGTTCTCTGCGTAGTAGTCGCAGACGAACGCGCACTTTTCGATCTCGGAGAACGCCGCGGCGTGCGGACGGCCCATCTCTTCGGAGATGAAATGCGCGAACGATGAACGGTGCTCCTGCAGTATCCCCGCGAGCCGCCTCATCGGCGCCGCGCGCTCGGCGAACGACTGCACGCGCCATGTCGTGAACGCGGCGTCGGCGGCAAGGAGCTGCTGAATAACCGCGGAGTGGTCATCCTCCGGAAACGTCTCGATCACCTCTTCGGTCGCCGGATTGATTGAAATGAACTGTGTCATTCGTTCCTCCTCGGCCGCACCGTACAGCGTCCGGGGGCTTTACGCAACCGTCCGAACGCGCTACGCTGATCCCGCATTACTCATGAAACCATCCTTCTATGCCACAAGGTTGCGGCGGCAATTGCGCATGCGATGACGATGACAAGGAATCGGGCAGCGTGCAGATCAACGCGCCGGCGCCGGCGTTTCGGAACGTCGTCGCCTATCACAAAGGCGAATTTACGAACGTGAGTCTCGCGGACTACCGCGGCAAATGGCTGGTGTTCTTCTTTTACCCGCGCGATTTCACGTTCATCTGCCCCACGGAGATCAAAGGATTCGCCAAAATGGAAGGCGAATTCAAAAAACTCGGCGCGGAGATCCTCGCGGCGTCCACGGATTCCGAATGGAGCCACAAGACCTGGCTGGAACGCGACCTGCCCGAAGTGCAGTACCCCGTGCTCGCCGATACGACGCTCGAAATCAGCCGCGCGTACAACGTGCTCGGCGACGACGGCGCCGCGGACCGCGGACTGTTCATCATCGACCCCGACGGGATCGTGCGCTACATCGTGGTGTCCGCCGGTTCAGTGGGCCGCTCGGTGAAAGAAACGCTGCGCGTACTCAAAGCGGTGCAGACCGGCGAACGCTGCCCGCTCGATTGGGAAGAGGGAGAAAAGACGCTGGGAAAAGCGTCCTGAACGCAAAAGAAAAATCCCTCGCAAAGATGCGAGGGATTTTTGATTATTCGTGGTACAGCGGATCCGTGGTTGGGTTCGCGCACTTCATGAGCGCGGGATGTCCCCACGGATTGGCGCAGCCGGTCGCCGTGCGAATGAGCACGTCCTTGTAGAGAAAGAAGCTCGGCGTCGTGACGATGACGTTCGGCTCCTGGAAGCCGGCGCGCCAGCGGCACGGGCATTCGGGCGTCGGCGTCTGATGCTTCGCCGGATCGCATCCGGGCGTGAGGAGCGGGAGCACCTGCTGCGTCTTGTCGCAGTTCAGCGTCCAGTCGTCCGGCACCTTCACGACGATGCACGATCGCGGGAGCGGCAGCGCGAACGTGTCGGCTCTGCACACACCCGCCTTGACGACGTCGGCGGGAATCCGCGGAGGATCCCCGAACGTCTCGGTGAGACACCGCTCCACTTCGTCGGTGACGCGGTCCACCAGCGCGGCAGACACCTTCTGGCCGGTCGGATCGACGCGTATGCCGTTCGGCGTGGTGAACGCCGGCGCGATGTCGTACGAGAATCCGTAATGGTATTGCACGAGACGGCTCCCGCAATCGTCGGCCGGCCCGCACGCGCCGAGCAACGCGAAGCCGCACAACACGGTAAAGAGCAATGAACGCATCTGTTCCTCCTGTCCGAAGCCAACCAAAAAAATGATCTTTTGTCAAACGGGATTGACTGAAGAACGCCGTTCGACTACGGTACCGGCCACGGAGGTTCTTTCCATGATCAGAAACGTCGACTGTACGGTGCGTGCGCGGAAAGCGCAGCGGGTGATCCAAGAAAAGATGGGGCATGACCGGACGATCCCGGTCGGCATCATCCTCGGCAGCGGCTGGGGAGATTCGCTCTCCGAATTGCGCGACGGGTGCGTGATTCCGTTCGAGACGATTCCCGGCTTCGAACCGTTGCTCGGCCACCACGGCGTTCCCGGCCACGCGCGCGAGCTGGTGGTCGGCGAGATCGGCACAACGCCGATCGCGGCGCTGCGCGGCAGGATCCATCTGAACGAATCATGCGGCGACCGCAAGATCGTCGACATCGTCCGGCTGCAGGTGGAGATGCTGATCATGCTCGGCGTCAAACGGCTGATCCTCACGTGCGCGGCCGGCGGCCTCGCAGGCGGTCCGTCTCCGGTAGTCGCCGGCGACGTGGTGTTCATCGACGGTTTCGTCACCTGTTTCGCGCCGCCGATGCCGCTCTACCCCGGCGAGTTCTGCGATCCGGAGAGCGCGATCGACTACGCGACCTTGCAAATGGTATCCGTCCGTGCCGCCTACGGTCCGGATCGCCCACGGCTTCGCGAACACATGGGCGGACACGTGATGCTCCCCGGTCCGCAGTTCGAAGGGCGCCGGTACGACAAGACGCTGCTCGCGCAGACCGGCGCCAAGATCGTGAGCATGAGCATGCTCCCCGAGGCGTGCGTCGCCGCGCTGTACCCGGACGTCAAGGTGCTGCCGATCGCCTACGTCACGAACGGCCCGAACGACGAGCATTCGCACGAGGCGAACCTGGAACGCGCGCAAAAAGACGCGGCCGCGCTCGGCGCGTACCTCCGGCTCGCGGTCACCGCCATCGGTTGACACGGCGGTCCGCGTCTGCTATGCTTGACGGTCGCTTTTTCACATAGGAGGTGGCGACATGCTCATTACCGCAGAAGGACGGATCGCGCTCACGGAAGAGGATCTCTGCGCCGGTCATTGGCCCGGCGTGAAGGATCCGCCGTGGCGCATCCAAGGCGCGCTGCTCGGCGAGCTCAATGAAATCGCCGAAAGCCGCGGCATCGACCCGATCGAGGCGGCGCTCGATGGCGAGATCATCGACGACGGCGAATCCGTTCCCGTCGTCATCCGCGCCGAGGACACCCGACTCGTCCCGCGCGGCATCTTCATCCGCTACTACGCGGAACCGGCCCTCTAACCAGGGTCGGTTTTTATTTTTGAAGAGTTGACCCCGCCGTCATTTTCCGCTACGGTGCGCTCACCATGCGAAAACCGACCGTCAGCATGCGCGCAACGCGCGTCGTTCCTTCACCGATCAGAAAATACGTTCCATTGATCCGCGCGGCGGAAGCGCGAGGCATCGCGGTGCACAAACTGCACATCGGCGATCCGGATCTCGAACCGCCGCCGGCGTTTCTCCGCGCGATCCGGTCCTCGTACGGACCGACGATCCCCTACGCCCCGTCGGCCGGCCTGCCCGACCTCATCGCCGCCTGGACGCGCTACTACGCGCGGCTCGGCGTCTCGATCACGCCGTCGGACATCGTCACGACCGCGGGGTGCGCCGAAGCGATCCACATGGCGCTCATGGCGGTCGCCGATCCCGGCGACGAAGTGATCGTCTTCGAGCCGCTGTACACCGGCTTCAAGGTGTCGGCGCAGATGCACGGCGTCACGCTCGTCCCGGTCGACCTCTCGATCGCGGACGGATTCCGCCTCCCGCCGATCGCCGAGATCGAACGGCGCATCACCGCGAAGACGAAAGCGATCGTCGTGATCAACCCGGACAATCCCACCGGCAAGGCGTGGTCATGGGCGGAGCTCGAACGGATCATCGCGCTCGCCGAACGGGAGAACCTGTTCGTGATCGCGGACGAGACGTACCGCGAGATCGTCTTCGGCGCGTCGCCGTTGACCGCCTTGCGGATGCGCCCGTCCGGCAGCCACGTCATCGTGGTGGACAGCCTGTCCAAACGGTTCTCCGTCCCCGGCGCGCGGCTCGGCTGCGTCGCGAGTTTCAACGGAGCGGTGATGGACGCCGTGCTGAAATTCGCGATGGCGCGGCTCTCCGCGCCGACGCTCGAACAGCTCGCCGCGATCCCGCTGCTCGACGATCCGGCGGGATACACGGAGGAGATCGCGGCGGAGTACCGGAATCGCCGCGACGCCGTCGTCGCCGCGCTCCGGAAGATCGACGGCGTCGTCGCGAGCAAACCGGCCGGCGCGTTCTACGTCGTCGCCAAACTGCCGATCGACGACGCCGACCGGTTCGTCCGGTTCATGCTGACGAGCTTCAGCGTGAACGGCGCCACCGCGTCGGTCACCCCGATGGCGGACTTCTACGTCACCCCGGGCAAGGGGCGAGACGAGGTCCGCATCGCGCTCGTCCGACCGGCCGCCGTGCTCAAAGAGGCGATCGCCGTGCTCGCCGCCGGCCTCAACGCCTACCACCGCTGATCCTTAAAAGCCCGAGACTTCTCGGGCTTTTTCTTATTATTGACGAGGATACCGTCGCCGTGCTACGGTTGCCGGTCGCTCATTTCAACTGAAAGGAAACGATCGTGAAACGCATCAACGATCTCGATTGGCGGATGTTCGTCCGACATTTCTCGCTGCTCATGCGGCCGTTTCGTTCGCTCGCCGTCAAGGCGGTCCTGTTCATCACGCTTCTCCAGCTCCTCGCGACGCTTGAACCGTTTTTCGTGAAGTCGATCATGGACGCGATCTTCGGCAACGACCGGTCGCACGGCGCGCTCCCGACGAAACTCTCGGTGATGTTCGCGGCGCTCGTCGTCGTCGGCCTGGTGCAGGTGCTGAGAAATCTGCGTCTTCTTGACGTCATGAACGCGATCGAGCACGACCTGCCGATCGCGTCCGGAAAGAAACTACTGCGTCTGCCGCTCGTCTACCACCAAACGGAAAATACCGGCCTGATCATCGGCAAGGTGGTGCGCGGCGTCGGCAAAACCATGGATCTCACTGCGGTACTGCTCTGGGAGATCGTCCCGCTCGTCATCCAGACGGTGATCACCGCGGCGATGATGCTCTGGTTCCGTTGGCAGGCGACGCTCGTGCTCGTGCCGATCGTGACGCTGTTCGCCTGGCAAACCGTGCGCGTGAAGATGAAGATGGCCGAACTGCGCATGCGCCGCCACGACCTCGATAACGTCGCGGACGAAATTCTCGGGCAGGCGGTGACGAACGCGATGACCACGCAATCGTTCGTCCAGGAAAACCGCGAAATGGCCGCGGTCACGAGCGTGCGCGACGACGTTCTCGCGCTCGCCCGGCGGGAATTCCGCGCGTATGCGGTCTCCGATTTCTTTCGGAACGCCATCATCACGGCTGGACGGGTCGGCGTGGTCGCAGTCTGCGCCTACGCCGCGCTCGCCGGGACGATCACCGTCGGCACGTTCACGTTTATCACCATGCTCGCGGAAAAAGTGTTCATCTCCTGCTACCGCATCGGCGCGATCTTCGACCGGATGATGGACACCGCCGAACCGGTGAAACGGATGACCGCGATCTTCTCCGAACCGGACCTGGTCGCGGATCCGCCGTCGCCGACGGTGCCGTCTCGTTTCGCGGGCGCGATCGAATTCGCCGGCGTCGTCTACGCCTACAAAAACCGACGGGACGAAATGAAGGCGAAACCGGCGCTCCACGGCGTGTCGCTCGTCGTCGCCGCCGGAGAAACGCTGGGGATCGTCGGCGAATCGGGCGGCGGCAAAACGACGCTCGTGAAGCTGCTGATGCGGTTCGACGATCCCGATACCGGCGCCGTCCGCATCGACGGAATCGATCTGCGCGACATGCGCCTCGGCGACTTTCGTCGGCAGATCGGCTACGTGCCGCAGGATGTGGAGATCTACGACGCCACCGTCGCCGAGAACATCGCGTACGGTCGGCCCGACGCGAGCCGCGAAGAGATCGAACGCGCTGCGCGCATCGCGAACGCGCACGATTTCATCGTCGGCCTCGAACGGGACTATGACACGGTCGTCGGCAACCGCGGCCTCCGGCTCTCCGGCGGCCAACGGCAGCGCATCGGCATCGCCCGCGCGGTGCTGCTTGATCCGCCGATCCTGGTGTTCGACGAAGCGACGTCCCACGTGGACGTCGTCAGCGAACAAAAAATCCAGCGCGCGATCGAGGAGCTGCGGCGCGGTAAAACGGTGCTCGTCATCGCGCATCGGCTGTCGACGATCCAGAACGCCGATCGGATCATCGTGATGGATGACGGCCTGATCAAGGAGGTCGGCAGCCACGGCGAGCTGATCCGCCAGGGCGGCCTCTACCGGCGGCTCGTCGCCCTTCAGACCCGCGTCGACGCGACGTTATAACGCTCATTCCTCAAAGCCCCGTCTAACGGGGCTTTTTATGTAACCCCTCTTGACAACCTGCGCATTATCAGCTATAGTGAGACGTAATTTCACTATGCCTTTACGGGCACTGTGACTCGCCTCATGTGACTGCCCTGCTGACCCATGACGGAAGGGTCACGCATTGTATGTCACAACACGAACAAGAATCTTCGGGTTTCGACGGACTCGGCATCGCGCCGCGCCTGCTTGAGATCATCGACTATCTCGGGTTCAAAGTCCCGACGCCTATTCAGCGCAAAGCGATCCCGGTCGCCGTCGAAGGAAAAGACGTGATCGGCATCGCACAGACCGGCACCGGCAAAACGCTGGCGTTCGGCGTTCCGATGCTCCAGCGCCTCGCGCAAACCAAGGGGCGCGGTTTGGTGATCCTGCCGACGCGCGAACTCGCGCTGCAGGTGGACGAAATGCTGCAAAAAGTCGGCCGTCCGTTTAGTCTGCGCACCGCGGTGATCATCGGTGGCGCGTCGATGAACCGGCAGCTGGACATGCTCCGGAAGAATCCGCACGTCATCATCGCGACACCCGGCCGCCTGATCGATCACCTGGACCAGCGAACCGTCGCGCTCCATGACGTCCGCGTGCTCGTCCTCGACGAAGCCGACCGGATGCTCGACATGGGATTCGCCCCACAGATCAAGCGGATTCTCCAGAGCGTCCCCGCCGAACGGCAGACGATGCTGTTTTCGGCGACGATGCCGGACGACATCGTTGCGATCGCGAATCGCTACATGAAACTTCCGGTGCGCATCGAGATCGCGCGCGCCGGCACCGCCGCCGAGCTCGTCACGCAGGAGCTGTTCGTCGTCAGAAAAGAAGACAAACTCCGGCTGCTCGAGAAGATGCTCGAAGAGCACCGCGGCGCGATCCTGGTGTTCTCCCGCACGAAGTTCGGCGCGAAAAAAATCGTCCGCGTCGTCAAAACGATGGGCCACGCCGCGGCGGAGATCCACTCGGATCGGTCGCTCGCGCAGCGCCGCGAGGCGCTCGACGGCTTCAAGTCCGGCAAGTACCGCGTGCTCGTCGCGACCGACATCGCCGCGCGCGGCATCGACGTCACGGGGATCGCCGCGGTGATCAACTACGACGTTCCTGAAAACGCCGAGGACTACGTCCACCGCATCGGCCGCACCGGCCGCGCCGGCCACACCGGCCACGCGATCACGTTCGCCTCTCCGGACCAGGGCGACGAAGTGCGCGCGATCGAAAAACTGACGCGCATCCAACTCCCGATCTCCAAACTCCCCGACCTCCCGCCTGACCGCCCGCGCCCGCCGATGATGCCGGAGGACCGTCGGCACGGTGGGCCCGCCCGCCATCATGGCGGCGGATCCGCCCGCCCGTTCGGCGGACCTGCCCGACACCAGGGCGGCCATCCCTCCCGCGGCGGCGGACGCCCCGGACCGCGCCGCGATCACGGCGGCCGCAACAAATCCGGCCACGCGACGAAAAAGTTTTACTTCAAGGACTGATCCGAACGAAAAAAGACCCGAGCACCGGGTCTTTTGTTATTTGACGACGAACTTCACCGCGATCCCGTAGTGATCCGACAGATTTGTCGCGACCGGCGCGCCGTCGTACCCTTTGATGGTGACGACGTCGTCGAAGACGTTGATGGCGAACACCGGGGCGAGCGTCGAACCGCCGGGCGGATCGCGCACCAGGACGTGGTCGAGCAGAAAGCTGGACGACACCGACCGGAGCGTGTTGCCGGCGCAGGAGCTGCACAGCGGCGGATCGGCGGCGATGCCGGGGCTCGTGAAACCGAGCCGCACCGCCTCCTCCCACGCGCCTTCGGAAACCTCCTGCGCTTTCGCATTCGCGGTCCCGAAATTCATGTCCCCGAGAAACAGCATCGGACGGTTGCCGGCGCGCTCCGCGAGCCGGCGCGACACGATGCGCAGCTGTCCGATCTGCTCTTCGGTCCAGTCGCGGAACTCCGCATGGCTCGGCGGCACCGGCTGGAGCGTGGAAAGATGCGCGCACGCGACCTCGATCGGTTCGCTCCCGTAGCCGTCGATCGTCGCGAACAGCGCCACGCGATTGGCGTCGGACGATGGAAGCGGAATCACCTCGGTGTTGCGGAGCGGCTTGCGCGACGCGAGGATCACGCCGTTCCTCCCCTCGTACACGAGGGACGCGCCGCGGCCGCTCGTCACGCAGGTATCCACGATCTGATCCGCGGACTGCCCGACGCACGCCGCGAGGCAGCGCAGGCATTCCTTCGACCGGATATACAGATCGAGCCCTTCGCGCTCGCAATGCTCCTCGGCGCACACGGTGACCATTTCGGTCGGCACGTCCGCACAGGATGTCCTGACGCACCGTTCGAGCGGCGCGATCTCGTCGGCGGTGCAGCGGTCGCCCGGGACCCCTTTCGCGACCGCCCGCTTGTCGACGAGCACGTGATCGGCCGGCAGGTGCATCGCGGCGATCACCGCGTCCTTCGCGGCATCGGGCCACACCTCCTCGAGACAGAGCGCGTCGAATTGAAGCTGCGCGACGCTCTTCGCGACGTACGGAACGCGCGGCGTCGCGAGCGGATTCATCCCCGGCGCGAGCGCGGCGTTATACGTGACCGCGACGAATGTGGCGTTCTCCGCCTTCGGCACGTCCGCCGCCGGCACGAAATGCACGGACGGCTGTTCGATCTTCCGACACCGCCGTACGACGCCGACCGCGACGAGCGCGGCGAGCACAAGCACGGCGAAACCGTTTTTCCGATCCATTGCATCGCTCCTTTCGCATGCTCGAAAGAACGTGCGGGCAGCGTAGCGCAGCGGCCCGCTTTCGACAACTCATTCTTTCGCCGACGGCCTGGCCGGGCGGCGCCACACGATCTTCTTGTGCCGCGACCGGCGGCGGAAGAGCGGCGCCGCCCTGACGAACGACAGGCACGCGCCGGCGCCGAACGCGCCGCTCGCCGCGAGCGCGGGATACGGCGACGGCGGTTTTTTCGGAAGCACTTCGATCAGAAAATCCTCGGGTTCGTGGATCGTTTTCGGGTCGGCCGCGAACGCGAAATCGACGAAAATCTCGTACAATCCCGGCGCCCTGAACGCGTACGGGAAATCCAGCGCGCCGCCGCGCACCGGCACGCCGCGCCACTCGAAAAGGAAATCGCGACGATCACCGGCTGCCGTGAATCTGGCGATACGCACGCGCGCGACGATGTTCTCCGTGATGAGCGCGTCCTTGGCGAGGTCACCGAAGGAGAGCACGAACGACACCTTTTCTCCCGCGCGCGGCGTGAGCGGCGCGCGCGAAAGTGCGACCGCGTAGCGTCCATCGACGATATGGGTGTCTCCGCCGTGCGCGGCGACGGACGACGCGCACAGCGCGGCGAGCATGACTGCGGCAAAAACCTTCTTCATGCCGTGCATCATAGCAAAAAATTCTTGACAAAACGATCTTCTGGCGTGGTATACTCCACGCAAGACGTTCCCAAAAATGAAAAACGGTCACAGAAAATTCTGGAAGCTCGGACGCGAAGAGTTCAACACGCAATTCTTCGACGTGAGCAAAAAAGGCGAATTGGTCGTCAAAGAAGGCAACTACCAATACAACATCCACGAGCTGGTGAAAAAATACGGCGCCCCGCTCTCGATCGTCTTCCCGCACATCATCGAACACCGCCTGCGCAAGATGATCGATTTTTTTATCGCGTACATCAAACTGAACGAGTACCGCGGCCGGTTCTTCTACCACTATCCGATGAAAGTGAATCAGAGCAAGGAGTACGTGCTTCCGCTCATCTCCGAAGGCGCGAACCTCGAGACGTCGTCGGCGAACGAACTGTGGATCGTGAAGAAGCTGTGGGAGCAGGAAAAATTCGCCTCGCGCATCCGGGTGCTGTGCAACGGACCGAAAACCGAACGGTATCTCACCCTGATCGACGAGCTCGACCGCAAAGGGCTGATGATCACGCCGATTATCGAGGACGAAGGCGAGCTCGAGTTCTTCAAACGGTACAAAGGCGAGATCGGCGTGCGCGTCGACATGAACGTGAAAGTGAAATCGCACTGGGACAAGAAGTTCAACCACTTCGGGCTGCGCGAGGACGAACTTTTGAAACTCGGAAAAATCCGGAATCTCGGCGTGCTGTCGTACCACATCTCGAGCCAGGTCGAACAGGTGGAGGGGCTCACCGCGCCGATCCGCCGCGCGCTCACGCTCTACGCCAAGATGCGCGAAAAAAATCCGCAGCTCGACACGATCAACATCGGCGGCGGGATGGGCGTGCCGTATGAAAAACGCCGCTTCTACACGAACAAGGCGGCGATCCATCACATCGTGAAGACGTTCAAACAGACGTGCGCCCGCCTCGGCGTGCGCGAGCCGAACATCATATGCGAGTGGGGACGCTACGTCGCCGCGCCGGCGCAGATCACCATCTTCAAAGTGCTGTCCGAAAAACCGGTGCAGGACGGCAAGGGCCGCAAATGGTACACGGTCGACGGCAGCTTCATGAACGATCTCGTCGACACCTGGGCGATCCACCAGAAATGGCACATCGTGCCGGTGAACACGATGGACACGCGCCGGCTCCAAAAAACGTGGCTCGCCGGCTCGAGCTGCGACAGCGACGACAAGTACACCGCCGGCGGCGGACACGTCCTGCTGCCGAAACTCGAGGACGGCCGCGACCAATATCTCGCGGTGCTCGACACCGGCGCGTATCAGGACGCGCTCTCGAGCCATCACTGCCTGCTGTCGCGCCCGGCGAAACTGATCGCGCAAAACGGCTCGGTCGTCTTGGCTCGCAAACGCGAGACTGCCGAGGAAGTCGGCAAACAGTTCGGATGGTAAGAAAAAACGAGGGTAACGCACCCTCGTAAAACTCACTTCATTCCTCCCTTTCCGATCACCGACGGCTTCAAGTCGCGCATGTCGAATGCGAGACTGTCGAGAGGGGTGATGAAATCGACGTCCGGATCATACTCCGGATTCATGAGCGCGACGCCGCACAGCAGCTGTCCATTCGGGCTGATCCGTACCGGAACTTCACACTCCGCGGGCACATGGGTCCAGATACCGAGCTCATGACCGGTTTCGTGTCCCATGACCCCGCGAACCTGGAACCGGTCGATCCGCCCGCCATCGTAGAAGCAAGGACCCCGGAAAATGATCGTTCCGCCGGAGAACGCGAGCGCCAGTATGTCCTCGGGATTGTTCAGGGCGCACGGCGTCATATCGACGTAGACTGCGATGTCCGCGTCGGTCTTGTCCTCGGCAAACACGCATTGAATGCCCTTCGGCCGCCACACCATGCAGCCGTCGATGAAGTCCGTCGGGTTAAAAATGGGGTCGGCCTCGACCCACACTTTGACGACGTGATCGACTTTGGCATCCGGATTCACGTACTGCGGGACTGATTCCCCGCACGAAACCGCGCAGACCGCGGCGATGGCGGCCATTATGATCCTCCCTGACATCGTTTTCTCCTTTGGCAAAGAGCGTATGCGCAGTGTACCGACCGCCGCAGGAAAGTCAACATAAAAACGAGGGGTAAGCCCTCGTTTTCGGTTTCTACGAACGTTCGCGGTTCGCGCCTTCCCACGGATCGTTTTCCGCCGCGGGATGGTCGAACCAGATGCGCGCGCTCGTGACGTCGCACAGATGGCAGAACGCCGCGAGCGGTCCCATCATCCGCCGTTTGTTGGAGTATTCTTTGTACTCCCCCTCGACGTAGGTGAGCGCGTTCAGCTGATCGGGCGTGAGCGCGATGCCGTACTCGTCGAGCTTGCGGATCCGGAACTCGTGCTGCGCGCTCTTGTCGCGGAGCGCCTCGATCTCTTGAAGACCGCCGTCCGCCGCGAGCTCGTACTTCCACGGCTTTTCGATGTCGTGGATGAACAGCACCAAGAGCGCATCCGAACGGGTGAACGGCAGCGGACGCAAGCCGTTGAACGCATACAGGAGGTACGCGACGTTCATCGCTTCGGTGACGTGATCGACGTATCCGCCCGGCCACGCCTGATGGTTGTGGCTCGACCCCTGCACTGTCTCGAAGAGAGTGCGATTGTCGTCGAGAATGCGGCGGCACTTCGCGCGGTTCGGTTCATCGATCATATCGATCAACTGTTCGAGCGAACGATATCTGACCATGGCGTCCTCCTCACTTCCGCTTCGTCCGATAGACGCAGATCGGGCGATCCGGTTCTTGCGGTCCGTTCGACGCGTGGATGATCACCGACTCCAGCTGATCGCGCATGTCGAACGCGAGACTGTCCGGCACGGTGATGAAATCCACGACCGGATCGTACTGCGGATTCATGATCGCGACCCCGCACACCTTCTGGCCGCTCGGGTGCACGAGGACGTCTTTTCCGTTGCAATCCAACGGCACGTGCGAGATGCCGATCTCGTGTCCGACTTCATGACCCATCACCGCGCGAAATTTGTTCCGATCGATCTTGCGGTCGTCGCCGAAGAAGCACTCGCCCTGAAAAACGATTTTCCCGCTCGGGTATGCGGACGCGAGCGTGAACAGATTGTCCGGTCCGAGCGTGCACGGGGACTGATCGACGTGCACCTCGATATCGGCGTCGTCGTAGTCGCCGTCAAGGACGCAGACGACCCCTTTCTCCCGCCACACCATGCAGCCGGCGATCGCGTCATCCGCATTGAGCAGCGGCGTATTCTCGAGCCACACCTTCAGCGTGTGCTCGACTTTGGGGTCCGGATTGACGTATCGGGCAACGCCGGGAGCGCATGCGGTCGCGAAAATCGCGATCACGATACACAGCATGGATCGAATCATCGCATCCTCCTTGGTTGAAAAAGAGCCGTCCTCACTATACCGAATTGGGTCGCCGCGTCAATATAAAAACCCCGGCGAGACCGCCGGGGTTGCGTCATTTGTCCGTGTACTGGCAGCGCGCCGCGCCAAGCGCTGCGAGCTCGGCGAGCGTGTGGATCGGCGTTCGATTCTTCGGATTGAGCACCGAATCGCCGATGCTCCGCAGATCGAAGGCGAGACCGTCCTTCTTGGTGGGGTCGTCCACCTCCGGATTGTAATTGGGATTCATCAGCGCCGGTCCGCACACCGCTTCGCCGCTCGGATGCACCACAGCGGCACCGTCGCAGTCCTTCGGCACGTGATTCCAGATACCGAGCTCGTGGCCGGTTTCGTGCGCCATCACCGTTCGGAACTGGTGGATGTCGAGCGCCCCGTCCTGCGCATGACCGAGGCATCGGACGGCGAACACGATGTACCCCTTGTCGTACGACGTGGCGAAAATGAGTCGGCCAGTCTTCGGATCCCTGATGCACGGATTCGTATCGGCGACGACGCGGATGTCCGCGGTTTCCCAGTCGTAATTCCGCTCGCAGGCGACGCCCTCCATCCACCATTCGTTGCAGCCGTCGATGGCGTCCGGCGCCGGCAGATCCGGCGTCTCCTGGATCCAAACGTCGAGCATGTGCGCCGGGGACGGCACGCCGGGAACCGCCGGGGGTTCGGCGGAGCCGTGGTCGGACTGTCCACCGCTCCCATCCGTTGGCGCGGCGCTGCAGCCGGCAACGAGCGGCGTACACAGCAAGATGGTCGCAAAAACGTTCGTTTTTCCCATCGGTTCCTCCTTGGAATGAACCGCGGCTACCGTACCAAAACGGCGGAAAAAGTCAACGGTTACCGCACCGAGACGTACCCGCCGGGCACGCCGCGCGGGGAAAGGACGATCTGCCAGAGCTGGGTGTATCGGCTGCGGAACACGCCGGCGCACATCAGCAGATAGTAGCGCCACATCCGATGGAACCGTTCCCCGTATGTCGCCACGAGCGACGGCCAGTGCCGTTCGAAGTTGTCATGCCACGCCATCAGCGTCTTGTCGTAGTCCATGCCGAAATTGTGCACGTCTTCGATGACGAACAACCCCTCGGTCGCGCGACTGATCTGCGCGAGCGACGGCAGCACGGAGTTCGGGAAGATGTACTTCTCCATCCACGGATCGTACGACCCGGTCGAAACGATATTGCCGATCGTGTGCAGAAGAAACAGCCCGTCGTCTTTCAGGCATCGGCGGGCGATGCGCATGTAGGTGCGGTGATTTTTCGCGCCGACGTGTTCGAACATGCCGAGCGAAACGACGCGGTCGAAGGTGCCGACGGTTTCGCGGTAATCCTGCACGATGAGCTCGATCGGAAACCCCTTGCACCGTTCGCGGGCGAGCGCGGCCTGTTCGCGCGACACGGTGATCCCGGTCGCGCGTGCGCCGTACTTCTCGGCGGCGAACTGCATGAAGCTTCCCCATCCGCAGCCGATGTCGAGCACGGTCTGGCCGGATTTGAGACCGAGCTTGCGGCAGACCAGATCGAGCTTTGCCTCCTGCGCCTCATCGAGCGTCGCGGCGTTCTTCCAGTAGCCGCACGTGTAGGTCATGCGCCGGTCGAGCATCGCTTCGTACAGATCGTTGCCGAGGTCATAGTGCGCCTCCCCGATCTGGAACGCGCGGGCGCGGCTCTGTTTGTTCATGAGCGCGGCGAGCGCCGTCGTGACGATCGTCGGCGGCGCGAACCGCACGCTCTTCTGCACGTCGGCGCGGAGCAGCCGGTCGAAAAACTGGTCGAGCCGGTCGCAGTCCCACCAGCCGTCCATGTACGCCTCGCCCAATCCGAGCTCGCCCCCGAGCAGCACGCGGCGGAAAAGCCGCTCGTCATGCACCCGGATGTCCCACGGACGGTCACCGCCGATGCGGATGTCGGCCGCGAGCAGCAGCCGTTCAAAAAATGCGCGCGTCGTTGCACTCATACATAGTCGCAGTATACGAAAATACGGAAAATCGTCAATCACAAAAAAACAGAAAGGGGCCGCGGCGAGATTGCCGCGACCCCGAGGGCGCTTTGTTGCGTTGTCTTTCGTCACTTCTTCGGCGAGGCGAGCTTGCCGCGCTCGCACACCTCCTTGATGTCCGCGCGCTTCAGGCCCGCTTTGACTGCGGCGATCGCCGCAGCGCTGTGGCTGTAGAACTTCTGTCCCGGGAGCTGCTTCACCTGCCACTGGCAAGTAAAATTGGTGTTCGGGTGGAACGTGTTCGGCGGCGCCGGATGCGGCTCCTCGGCCGAGACCGTGCCCGACGAGAGCGATGCGGAGACGATGACGAGGGAAAGAGCGAATGCCTTGTTCATGTGATCCTCCTTGTTGGACAACCCCACCTTACTACAAGGCAAGTAATTTGTCAATGATTGCTGCCAATATTTAAAGCGGAAACGCTACAAAATAAGCAGCGCCACGATCCCTACGGTCATAAGCACGCAGGTACCGGCGCCAAAAAGGTTCGCGAGCCGGCCGTTCACCCATTTCCCCATGATCGCGCGGTCGTTGGCGATGCCGAGAATCACTGCGAGGAGCGGCGGGGTGAGCAGGCCGTTGATGATCGCGGTCCAGACGAGCGCTTTGATGATATTGACGCCGGTGAAGTTGATCAGCAGTCCGAGCAGCGAGGTGATCGTGATGACGCCGTAGAAACCGTGCGCCTCCCGCAGTTTCTTGTAGAGACCCTGCGACCACTGGAACGCCTCCGCGAACGCGTAGGACGCCGACGCGGAGAGCACCGGCACGGCGAGCAGCCCGGTGCCGATGATGCCGAGCGCGTACAGATACGCGGCGAACGGTCCGGCGATCGGCTCAAGCGCGCGCGCCGCTTGCGCCGTGCTGCGGATATCGAAAATGCCGCGATCGTGGAACGTCGCGGCGGCCGCGGTGATGATGAAGAACGTGATCAATTGCGAAAACGCCATCCCGATCGTGACGTCCGTGCGCATCGCCTTCAGTTCGGGCCGCGTCGCTCCGCGCCGCTCCTCGATCGTCACGCGCCCCTGCGCGATCTCCTCTTCCACCTCTTCGTTCGCCTGCCAGATGAACAGGTACGGCGAAATCGTCGTGCCGATCACCGCGAACAGCGCGAGCAGGAACGAACGGCTCACGACGATCGTCGGGATGAATGCGTGAGTGAGCACGGTCTTCCAGTCCGCGGTGACGATGAACGCGGCGCCGATGTACCCGACGAGCGACAGCGCGAACCATTTCAGGAATTTCACGTAGGTCGCGTAGGTGATGAAAATTTCGAGCGTGAGGATCAGGACGGTGAACAGCACAGCCCACACGACGAACGGGATCCCCGGCGCGATGAGGTGCGCCGCGTCTCCCATGGCGCCGAGGTCGACGCCGATGTTGATCGTGTTCGCGACGAGGATGAGCGCGAGGAATATCCAGAGGACGTATCGCGGATACCGTTTGCGGATCACCGCCGCGATCCCTTCCCCGGTGACCATCCCGATTCGCGCCACCATCTCTTGCACCGCGATCATGAACGGCAGTCCGATGAACGCGAACCAGAGCTGGCCGAGCCCAAACTGCGCGCCGATCTGCGTATAGGTGGCGATTCCGGACGGATCGTCATCCGACGCGCCGGTGACGAATCCCGGTCCGAACGCCCGCAAAAAACGTCTGAACGGATTTTTCATAACGATAATTGTATCACGGCAACGGCGACGGCTGGCGCGGCGCGCGCGGCCGGAGCAGCCACGCGGCGAGCACGGTCGTGATCGGCACCGCGAGGATAAGGATAACGCTCCCGGCGAGCGTGCGGACGATCTCTTCGGCGAGGAATTCGCCGTTCAACAGCACCCAGAACGGCTGGCCTCCGTTCAACTTGAACAGCACGAACAGCGGCAACGACACGCCGGCGTACGCGAGGAACAGCGTGTTCACGAGCGATGAAATGTGTTCTTTGCCGACCGAAATCCCGCCGCGGTACAGCGCCGAAAACGAGAGCGAGGAGTTCGCCTTGAGCAGTTCGTCCACCGTCGCCGCCTGGCCGGTGGTGACGTCGTCGAGCACGCCGAGCGCCCCGAGGATGATCCCGCCGAGCAGGAGGCCGCGAAAATCGATCGGCTGCTGGAGCGACGATTGCAGCAGGAACGCGTCTTCGGTGCCGAGGCCGAACAGTTTCGCCCACGCCACGAACGCGTTCGCGATGAAGAACGCCAGGCCGAGCGTGATGAGCGTGCTCCCGACCGCGACGTGCGTCCGTTTGTTGAAGCCGTGTGCAAGATAGATCGAGGTGAACGCGATCGCGACCGCGGCGACGAACGTGATCGTCGCGGGATTTTCGCCCGCGAGGATGCGCGGAATCACGTAGAAAAGCAACACGACGCCGCTCACGACGAGACCGAGGATCGACGTGAATCCTTTGAGACGGCTGAACCCGATGACGAGCGCGAGGAAGATGCCGACGACGAGCGCGAGCGCGGGCAGACGGAATTTGTCGGCGATGTAATAGGAAGCGTCCCCATTCAGCACCGACTTGCCGACGACGATCGTCTCCCCTTTCCTGATCTGCTGGTCGCCGCCGTCCGTGAACACCGACGCCGGATCGGTATCGATCTCCACGCGCTTTCCGGTTTCATCCCCGCTCACGATCTCCACCCATACCGCTTTGGCAGCGGGCGCGCCGCCTATCGCCGATTTGTCGAGGATGTCGGTGACGTTCGCGCGATAAAACTGATCCGGCACGTACGCGTCGGACGGCAATTGCTGCTGCGCGCCGAACGCGTTCGGCACCGACGTTTGCGCGCCGGCGGCCGCCGCGACGGCGAACAATGACACGATCGCGATGATGAGTACGGCGAGACGACGGCGCATCGGAAAAATCACGCTTTGGCGAGTTTCGCAACCGCCATCGCGCAGAGAAACAGCGCCACCGAACAAAGCACCACGGTGGCGCCGCTCGCGAGATTGAGATAGTAGGATGCCGTGAGGCCGCCGATCGTCGAGAGCACGGAGAGCAACACCGCGACCGCCCACGTCGCGCGGAAGCCGAGCCGGAACTGCATCGCGGCGAGCACCGGTATCACCATCAGCGCGCCGATCAGCAGCACGCCGACGACGTGGATGGAGATCGCGATCGTCGCCGCGCCGAGGACGGCGAGCAGGCGGTTCAGCGCGCGCACCGGCAATCCGGACGCCTGGGCGACTTCTTCGTCGAGCGACACCGCGAACAGCGGTCCCCACAGCAGCGCGGCGATCGCGAGCGCGCCCGCGCCGATGATCGCGATATGGCCGATCTCCTGATCGGTCACCGTGAGAACGCTTCCGAACAGATAGCTCGCGACGCTTATGCCGACCGTCCGGCGCAGGCCGATCAGCACGACGCCGAGCGCCAGCCCGCCGAACAGGAACAGCGACACCACCGTGTCCGACGACAGCGTCCGCTGTTCGCGGATGCGCTCGATCCCGAGGATCGCGAGCACGCAGGCGACGAGCGCCGACCACACCGAGGAGATCCCGAAGAACAGTCCCGCCGCGACTCCGGCGAGCGAGACGTGCGCGAGCGTATCCGCCATCGCGCTGTAGCGGCGCACCACGAAAAAGATGCCGATCGTCGGCGCGACGAGCGCGAGCACGAGGCCGGCCTCGAACGCGCGGATCATGAAATCGTAATTGAGGATCGACAGCATAGCATTACGCGACGTGTTCCGACAGGTCCGCTTTGGTCGGATGGAAAATGTTTTTCATCTCTTTGCCGGTGAGCACGCACGCGCCGGTGCCGTGGCAGACCAGTTCGTGGCGGAGGCAGATCGCGCTGTCCGCTTCCTTGGCGATGCGATGCACGTCGTGGGAGACGAACACGATCGTCTTCCCCTTGCGGTTCAGCATCCGGAGCGCGGTGTAGAACTCCTCGCGCGATCCCGGATCGAGCCCTTCGACCGGCTCGTCGAGCACCAGGATGTCCGGATCGGCCGCGAGCGCGCGGGCCAAGAGCACGCGCTGCCGCTCCCCGCCCGAGAGCGACGAGATGATGCGGCCGCGCAGATGGCCGATCCGCATCGACTCGAACGCGGCATCGATCGCTTTCTCATCTTCTTCGGTGAACCGTTTCCAGATCCCGAGCACCTGCGTCCGGCCGGCGTGCACCACCTCTTCGGCGGTTGCGGGGAACGTCGCTTCGATCATCCCGCCGCGCTGCCGTTCTACCAGCGCGCCGGCTTCCGGCACTAAGGCCACGTTGGCGCCCTGCGCCGAAACC
>CAZAPV010000011.1:0-22330 GCA_964487195.1 uncultured Gammaproteobacteria bacterium
GCGGCCCCGTCGACTACGCGGCCGGCGCAACCCAGAAGGGCGAAGCACACTTCGTCGCGACCGATGTGCGGTTGAGGAGGGGTGGGGTGACGACGGAATCGTCCGAGCAAAAACCTCCGCAACCTGCTACGCTGCAATAGAAGATTCATTTACGTTTCCATCGTTTATGTCCGTCCGCGTCGCGATCAACGGTTTCGGCCGCATCGGCCGTAACACCTTCAAGGCTTCGTTCGGCCGCCTCAAACATCTGGAGTTCGTCGCGGTGAACGATCTCACCGACACGAAAACGCTCGCGCATCTGCTGAAGCACGACACCAGCTACGGGCTGTACGAACATGACGTTTCGTTCGACGAAAAAAATCTGATCGTGGATGGCAAGAAGATCCGCGTGTACGCCGAGAAAGATCCGACCAAGCTCCCGTGGAAGGACGAGAAGATCGACGTCGTGCTCGAGTGCACCGGCCGCTTCACCGACGCCGCTGGCGCGGGGCAGCATCTCACCGCGGGCGCCAAGCGCGTGATCATCTCCGCGCCGGCGAAGGGCGGCAGCGTGCCGACGCACGTACTCGGCGTGAATCCCGAAGGCGCGGGCGAGCCGACGATCATCAATAACGCATCCTGCACCACGAACTGCATCGCGCCGGTCGCGGCGATCATGCACGACGTTTTCGGCGTGAAGAAAGCGCTGATGACGACGACGCACGGCTATACCGCGGAGCAGAATCTTGTGGACGGTCCGCCGCCGGGCGGCAAATCCAACGATCTGCGCCGCGCGCGCGCCGCGGCCGCGAACATCATCCCGACGTCGACCGGCGCCGCCATCGCGGTCACCGAAGCGATTCCGGAACTGAAAGGGCTGTTCGACGGGATGGCGGTGCGCGTTCCCGTGCCGGTCGTGTCGCTTTCTGATTTCACGTTCCTCCTCGCCAAGAACGTCACCGTTGAGGAGGTCAACGACGCGTTCCGCAAAGCCGCGAAAAATCCGCGCTGGAAAGGGATCCTCGCGGTGAACGAGGAACCGCTCGTGTCGTCCGATTTCGTCGGCAACACGTATTCCTCGATCGTGGATCTTCCGCTCACCAAAGTGGTGGACGGCGATTTCGTCAAAGTGGTCGCGTGGTACGACAACGAATGGGGGTACTCCTGCCGGCTTGGCGAGATGGCGGAACTTGTCGGAAAATCATTGAAATAACCGATGCCAAGGCAATCCATCGTCATTCTCGGCGCCGGTTTCGGCGGACTCGCGGCGGCCCGTGAACTCGCGCGCCGCGGCGGCGAGCATGCGGTGACGGTGATCGATCGTTCGCCGTTCCACGTGTTCACGCCGCTCCTGTACGAAGTGGCAGCCGGTTTCATCGAACATGAGAACGTCGGGAGCGCGAAACTGCTGCGCGCCGGCGTCAGTCTGAACAACGCCGACCTGCTCACGCGGTGCGGATGCAATTTCGTTGAAGGGGAGATCGAAGGGATCGATTGGGACGAGCGCCGCGTGCTCGTGCGCGGGAAGCCGGCGGTCGCGTTCGACGCGCTCGTCGTGGCGCTCGGCGCGGAGACGAATTTTTACGGGGTCGCCGGGATGGCCGAGAAGGCGTATACGCTCAAAAGCGTGAAGGACGCGGACCGGCTGCGCCAGCGGATCCACAATCTGCTCCACATGCGCGAGAGCGGCACGCGCGGCCGGCTGAACGTCATGATCGTCGGCGCCGGCGCGACCGGCGTTGAACTGTCTGCCGAACTGACGATGTTCATGCGCCGGCACATGCTGCGCGGCCATCTGAAACCGGAAGATTTTTCGATCACGCTCGTCGAAGCGACGGCGCGCATTCTGGGCGCGATGGATCCGGGGATCTCCGCGTTCGCGCTCGAACGTCTCCACAATCTCGGCGTCGCCGTGCATCTTGACTCCGCGGTGAAAGAAGTGATGGACGGCAAGGCGGTGCTCGTGCCGCGCGCGTGCAAGCCGGGCGAGACGGTCGATCAGCTGGTGTGCGATTTCAAGCACCGCGGTTCGATGACGGTCGACGCCGATATCGTCGTCTGGACCGCGGGAATTCGCGGCAGCGCCGCGCTCGAAAAACTCGGACTCGCGCTTGACCCGCGCGGCAAGCGCATCGAGGTCGGTCCGAATCTGGAAGCGAAAGACCGGCCGAACGTGTTCGCAATAGGTGACGCGGCGCTCCTCGTCGATCCGCGCGCCAAACGGCCGGTGCCGTGGCTCGCGCAATCCGCGATGACGATGGGCGAGACCATCGCGCGCACCGTCGTGGCGCGGGCGGCGGGCGGACCGGACGCGGCGTATCCGTTCCGGCGCTATCCGGTGATCGTCCCGCTCGGCGGCAAATACGCGGTCGCGAACGTCGCCGGGATGACGTTCAAAGGCCGCGCCGCATGGCTGCTCAAAGAAGCGGCGAACCTCCGCTATTTTTTGACGATCCTCCCGTTCATCTCCGCGATCCGCCACTGGTGGCGGGGGGCGATGATATATTCGAAGAACGATTAAGTGGTATACTTCACGCATGAAGCCGCGGACGTTGTCGCAACTTAAAACGTCGAAGGGGATGCGCATTTTGGTGCGCGTCGATTTCAACGTGCCGGTCGGCGCGAAAGGGAAGATCGATAAGGACGGCGACGAACGGATCAAGGCGGCACTGCCGACGATTATCCGCCTGCGCAAAGCCGGTGCGAAACTGATCCTCGTCTCCCATTTGGGGCGGCCGGACGGCCGTCAAAAGAAATATTCGCTCGCGCCGGTCGCGAAGCATCTCGGATACCTGCTCGGCGCGGCCGTGTCGTTCATCGACGATCGGATCGACGATGACGAGAAGGTGGAGAAAAAACTCGCCGCGCTGCGCAACGGCGGCGTCGCGATGCTCGAGAACATCCGGTTTTACAAAGGAGAGGAACAGAACAGCGTTTTCCTCGCGCGGCGGCTCGCGTCGCTCGCGGACGTTTTCGTCGATGACGCGTTCGCCGTCGCGCACCGCAGCCACGCGTCGAACGTCGGCGTCGCGAAACTGCTGCCGAGCTACGCGGGGCTGCTGTTCGAGAAAGAGGTCGAAAATCTCGGTGCGGTACTCGGAAAACCGAAACGGCCGTTCGCGGTGCTCCTCGGCGGCGCGAAAATTTCGACGAAGCTCCCGACGCTCAAACACCTGCTCGAGATCGCCGACGCAGTGTTCGTCGGCGGCGGGCTCGCGAACACGTTTTTCAGGGCGAGGGGGTATTCGACCGGCAAATCGCTGGTGTCGCCGGCCGATGTCCGTCTCGCGAAATCGCTCCTGAAGAAGAAAAAATTGTCATTGCCGGTTGATCTCCTCGTCGCCGACAACCTGACGGAGCGCGCGGACGTGCGCGTGTGCGCGCCGGATGACGTCAAAAGGAACGAGTATGTCGTCGACGTCGGTCCGCGGACGGTACTTTCGTGGGCGCTCGAATTGAAGAAGGCGAAAACGATCGTCTGGAACGGGCCGGTCGGGCTGTTCGAGGTCAAGAAGTTCAGCCACGGTTCGGTGAGTCTCGGCCGCGTCATCGCCGCGCGATCGAGCGGCAAGTCGTACGGCGTCGTCGGCGGCGGCGAAACAGTGCAGTGCTTGGAGCGTACCGGGATGGCCGAGTACGTCGATCACGTGTCCACGGGCGGCGGCGCGATGCTCGATTTTCTCGCCGGCAAGCCGCTTCCTGCGCTGCATGCGTTAATGAAATGAGGAATAATTTTTTATGAAAGACCATATGGAAAAAGAAGAGATGTGGGGCGGCTGGCATGGCAGAGGGAAACTGCTGTGCGTCTGTCTCGTGCTGCTGATGCTCGCGGTCTGGCTCGGATTCAAGGCGAGGAACGCCGCGCGCGAGTACAATTACATCGGCGTGCCGATTGAGCGCAACACGATCGTCGTCTCCGGCGAAGGAAAAGTGGTCGCGGTGCCGGACGTCGCGAGCGTCGATCTCGGGATGACCGTCGAGAAACCGACGGTGGCGGACGCGCAGCAGGAGAACACGAAAGCGATGAACGCGCTCATCGACGCGCTCAAGCAGATGGGCATCGACAGCAAGGACATCCAGACGACGGCGTACTCCGTGTCGCCGAACTACGACTGGGTCGACGGCAAACAGCGGCTGCGCAGCTACAGCGTGATGCAGAACGTGCACGTAAAAATCCGCAAACTGGAGATCGTGAGCAACGTGCTCGGCAAGGCGGGCGAACTCGGATTGAATCAGATCGGCGGTATCGCGTTCACCGTGGACGATCCGGAGAATCTGAAGACGCAGGCGCGCGCGAAAGCGATCGAGAACGCCAAGGCGAAGGCGCAGGCGCTCGGCGACGCCGCGGGCGTATCGCTCCGCCGCATCGTCGACATCCAGGAATCGCAGCCCGGGCAGACCCCGCCGCCGATTTTCTACGCGAAAGCCGAAGGACTCGGCGGCGCGATGGCGGTGCCGGCGCCGACGGTCGAAGCGGGGAGCAACGAAATCATCGTCGACGTGAACCTGACGTACGAGATTGACTGATCGAACCGATGCCAAAAATCATCGACATCCGAGCGCGGGAAATCCTCGATTCCCGCGGCAACCCTACGGTTGAAGTGCGCGTAGAGGCGGAAGGCGGCGTTCTCGCGAAGGCCGCCGTCCCTTCGGGCGCCTCGACCGGCGCGCATGAGGCGCTCGAACTGCGCGACGGGGATCCGAAGCGCTACGGGGGGCTCGGCGTTTTGCGCGCCGTCGCGAACGTGAACGAGACGCTCCGGAAGAAGCTCGTCGGGATGGATGTCGCGGCGCAGCGAAGGATCGACGACGCCATGCTCGCGGCGGACGGCACGGAGAACAAATCGCGCCTCGGCGCGAACGCCATCCTCGGCGTGTCGCTCGCGGTCGCCCGCGCAGCCGCGGCGAGCCAGCACCTTCCGCTCTACGCATCGCTGCGCGCGGCGTTCGGCGTCAAAAAACCGCCCGCGATGCCGCTCCCGATGATGAACATCATGAACGGGGGGCGCCACGCGGATTTCGCGATCGACATCCAGGAATGCATGGTCATCCCGAAGCTTCCGACGTTCCGCGAACGGGTCCGCGCCGGATCCGAAACGTTCCACGCGCTCGGCCGCATCCTGAAGAAAAAGGGATTCGTGACGACGGTCGGCGACGAGGGCGGCTACGCGCCCAAGCTCGCGGCGAACGAGAAAGCGTTCGCGCTGATCATCGACGCGATCGAGGACGCCGGCTACGCTCCCGGCAAGGACGTGATGCTCGGCGCCGACGTCGCGGCGTCCGAATTCTATGACGAGAAGAAGGATCGTTACGTCATGCGCGTCGACAAAAAAACGCTCACCGGCGGCCAGCTCACCGCCGTCTACGAAGGATGGCTGAAGAAATACCCGCTGATGCTGCTCGAAGACGGGCTCGCCGAGGACGACTGGGAGAACTGGACCGCGCTCACCGCGAAGCTCGGGAAGAAATTGACGCTGATCGGCGACGACATCTTCGTGACGAACGTGCGCAGGATCGAGCAGGGAATCAGCCATCGCGTCGCGAACGCGGTGCTCATCAAGGTGAACCAGATCGGCTCGCTTTCCGAAACGATGGACGCGATTTTTTTGGCGCAGAAGCACGGCTACAAGATCGCGATCTCGCATCGTTCCGGCGAAACCGCGGACACGTTCATCGCGGACCTCGCCGTCGCCGTCGGCGCCGACTTCATCAAGACCGGCAGTCTTTCGCGGAGCGAGCGGCTGGAAAAATACAACCGGCTGATGGAGATCGAGGAAGAACTCGGGTAACCATTCACCATGCCAAAAAAACAGACAAAAGCATCGGCTGATACGCCGCGGCCCAAACCGCTCGTGCTCGCGATTCTCGACGGGTGGGGCGTCGCGCCGCCCGGCGAGGGCAATCCGGTCGAAGCCGCGGCGACGCCGGTCATGGACGAACTCGCGGCATCGTTTCCGACCGTCACGATACGCGCGTCCGGCGAAGCGGCAGGGCTTTCGTGGGGCGAGATGGGCAACTCCGAAGTCGGCCATCTGACGATCGGCGCCGGCAAGGTGTTTTACCAGTCGTTTCCGCGCATCCAGCTCGCGATTCAGAGCGGGGAATTTTTCAAGAACGCGACGTTTCTCCGCGCGGCGCAGCATGCGAAGAAAAACAAATCCACGTTCCACATCCTCGGCATTTTGAGTCCGGGCAACGTCCACGGTTCCGACGAACATATCTACGCGCTGCTCGCGTTCGCGAAACAGCAGGGGCTGAAGGACGTCGTCGTCCATCCGATCCTGGACGGCCGCGACACGATCTACAACACCGGGATCGAGTTCGTTCGCACGCTCGAAAAGAAAATCCGCGAGATCGGGGTCGGCCGCATCGGCACGATCGCCGGCCGCTACTACGCGATGGACCGCGACAGCCGCTGGGACCGCATCCAGAAGGCGTACGACGCGATGATCGGCGCGGGCGAAAAAATCGCGGAAGATCCGATCAACGCGATCGAGGAATCGTACGCGGCGAAAGTGTATGACGAGGAGTTCCCGCCGACGATGATCGTGAAGGATGGCGCGCCGATCGGACCGGTCAAAGACGGCGACGCGGTGGTGTTTTCGAATTTCCGTCCGGACCGCGCGCGGCAGCTCACGCAGGCGTTCACGATACCGTCGTTCTCGAAGTTTCCCCGCAAGGCGGTCAAGGACCTTTTGTTCGTCACCATGATGGAGTACGAGAAAGGGAC
Organism: uncultured Gammaproteobacteria bacterium; assembly: GCA_964487195.1. Taxonomy (GTDB): domain Bacteria; phylum Patescibacteriota; class Patescibacteriia; order SG8-24; family SG8-24; genus CAZAPV01. Next base: position 6,710 of record CAZAPV010000011.1, read on the forward strand.
GCCGGCGGTGGTCGCGTTTCCGCCCGAGACGATCAGCACCTGTCTCGCGAAGGTGCTCGCGGACGCCGGAATGACGCAGCTGCACATCGCCGAGACCGAAAAGTACGCGCACGTCACCTTCTTCCTGAACGGGATGCGGGAGGACGAATATCCGAAGGAGGACCGCGTGATCATCCCGTCCCCGAAGGTGTCCTCGTACGAGAAGACGCCGGAGATGTCGGCGGCGAAGATCGGCGATCGCATCGTCAAGGAGATCCACGCCGGGAAGTACGACGTCATCATCGCGAATTTCGCCAACGTCGACATGGTCGGCCACACCGGCGATTTCGCCGCGACGAAGCAGGCGGCCGAGGCGATCGACGCGGAGCTCGGCAAAATCGCGCAGGCCGCCCTCGCGGTCGGCGGGGCGGTCGTGATCACTGCGGATCACGGCAACGGCGAGGAGGTGTTGAATCTTCAGACCGGCGCGCTCGACAAAGAGCACAGCACGAATCCGGTGCCGCTCATCGTCATCGGTGAAAAGTGGCGCGGACGCGCGTCCCCGTCCGGCGAAGCGGTCGGCGGCGATCTCTCGCTCATGCCGCCGGTCGGGATGCTTGCGGACGTCGCGCCGACGATCCTGAAAATACTCGACGTCAAACAGCCGAAAGAGATGGCCGGGAGTCCGCTCATCTAGGTATGAAAAAAAATTCCGCACGCGGGTTCACGCTGCCGGAGCTGCTCGTCGTCATCTCGATCATCGGGACGCTTTCGACGATCGGCGTCGTGTCGTTTTCGAGCGCGCGGGCGCACGCGCGCGACGCGAAGCGTGCGTCCGACCTGAAGCAGATCCAGACCGCGGTCGAGCTGTTCTTTGAGAATCACGGCTACTATCCCGGCGATCAGCAAGCGGGGCCGGAAGGTTTGATTTTGGGATTGCCGGAAACGAAGACGCTCTCGGACGCCGGGTTCGGACCGACGGTGATCGGCACGCCGTACATGGTGACCGTCCCGGCGAATCCGGAGCCGGGCGGGACGCCGTACGTCTACCGTTCGCGCACCGCCGAGGGCGGGGACTGCAATGCCGACCGCTGCGATTCCTACGCGATCCTGTTCACGCTCGAACGCCCGACCGGCGCATATCTCGCCGGTCCGCATGCCGTCACGCCGACCGGGATCGTCGGACCCGAAGGCGGATACGCGGGCGAGGGACTCACCTCCGCAGGCGGACAGCTGATCGGACTGCACGGCTCGCCCGGACAGCTGCAGCGCTATGCCGATATCGCGACAGTCGCGGTGAAGGATTTCGTCTCGGATCCCGGCGTGCAGACCGTCACCGAAACCGCGGTCGCGCCGGCCGCGGCGACCGTCGCGGTCGCGAACACCGCGCTCTCCACCGCGTCGTTCGGTTCGTACGCGTTCCTGTTTTTCACGCAGCCGATCCTGCTGTTGCGCCGCCAGAAACGGAAAGCGTGGGGCATCGCGTATAACGCGCTCACCCGCGTCCCGGAGGATCTCGTCATCATTCGATTGCGCGACGCCGCGACGAAGAAAATCGTGAAGAGCACCGTTACCGATAGCGACGGCCGTTTCTCGTTTTTGGTTCCTGCTGGTCGGTATGCGATCGAAGCGGCGAAAGAAGGACTGGCGTTCCCGAGCCGTTTCACCGAAGGGAAACGGGAGGACGGTCCGTTCATCGACCTGTACCACGGCGAACCGATCGAGGTCGCGGCGCCGGGCGCGGTGCTCACGCCGAACATCCCGCTCGACCCCGCAACGCAAGATGCCGCCGACGCGGCGGTCGTGAGGAAGGAGCATCGCCGCCAACTGCAGCGCATCGCCGCTGCGGTGAGTCCGACGCTCGGCGGACTGGCGTTTCTCGTCAAACCATCGGCGTTCGTCGGCTTGCTGTTCGCCGCACAGGTCGTGGCGTATCTGCTGTTCCGCCGCCTCGCCGTGCCGCCGCAGTCGAAGAATTGGGGGATCGTCTACGAAAAACGGACGCGCAAGCCGGTGTCGCAGGCGATTTTAAGGATCTTCGCGCTGCCGTACAACAAACTGCTCGAGACGCAGGTCACCGACGCGCAGGGGCGCTACCATTTCCGCGTCGGGAGCAACGTCTATTATCTCACCGTCACGAAGCAGGGATTTCTGAAAACGGAAACCGATCCGATCGATCTTTCGAACGTGGCGGAACCGACGGTGATCGCCTCCGATCTCCCGATCGCGTCGGAAAAACGCGGGGCGTAGCGACGCTTTGTCAACTCGCGGCGGCGCTGGCATACTGGCTGCATGCCCACGTCGAACTACGGCGCAGTCGTGCGCACGCTCATCGATCGATACTCCGAACCGGCCGCGTCCGTGAAAGAGACGCCGTGGGAGTCGCTCCTTTTTACCGCGCTCTCGGCGCGAAGCCGCGACGACCAGACCGAACCGGTGTTCCGCGCGCTCATCGCGGCGTACCCCGCGCCGGCGGATCTCGCGAAAGCGAAACGCGCAGACGTCGAGCGCATCCTCAAACACATCGGCCTGTTCCGCAGCAAAGCGAAGAACGTGATCGCCATGGCCGAGGCGCTCATGGAACGGCACGGCGGCCGCGTTCCTTCAGATATGGATGCGCTCGTCGCGCTGCCGGGCGTCGGCCGGAAAACCGCGAGTTGCGTCCTGGTGTACGCGTACGGCATCCCGGCGATTGCCGTCGACACGCATGTCCTCCGTATCGTCAACCGCCTCGGCTGGGTGAAAGAGAAGACGCCGGAGAAAACCGAACGCTCGCTGCGGCGGACGCTCCCCAAGCGTTTCTGGATCGACATCAACCGCGTGATGGTGTCGTTCGGACGCGCGATTTGCGTGCCCGGACGGCCGAAGTGCTGGCGATGCCCGGTGCGCCGATGGTGCGCATATCCGAAGAAAACCCCCGCGCCGAAAAAATAGTATGCCGCAATTCGACACCGCGTGGTTCCGCACAATCAACGATCTCGCCGGAAAATCGCCCGCGCTCGACGCGATCGGCGTCTTTTTCGCATCGTATCTTCTGCCGTTCATGGTCGCGGCGCTTGCGGTCAATGCGGCACTGCCATGGATCCGGCGTGCGAACGATTCCGAAAAAAGGAAATCGCTCGCCACGTTCGCGAGCGCGATGATCGCCGGCGGTCTCGCAGAGCTCGGCAATAATCTTTTCAGCCGTCTGTATTTCCGTCCGCGGCCGTTCGTCGCGATGCAGGTGCACCAACTGATCGCCAAATCCGCGGCCGATCATTCGTTCCCGTCCGGCCACGCGTCGTTCGCGTTCGCAGTCGCGTTCACGTACCTGTTCGTCCAGCGGAGAATCGGGATCGCGCTGCTCGTCTGCGCCGCGGCGATCGCGGTCGGCCGCGTCTACGTCGGCGTGCATTATCCGCTCGACGTGATCGCGGGCGTCGCCGTCGGCTTTTTTTGGGCGGTCGTTGTCCGCGCGGTCAGACGGCGCGCCGCATCCGTATGAAGGCGATCATCCTCGCCGGCGGCACCGGCACGCGGCTGTGGCCGTTGTCGCGAAAACGGGATCCGAAGCAGGTGCAGCCGGTGATCGGCGGCGATTCGCTCCTCCAGGCGACGTATCGCCGCATCCGTAAAGGGTTCGCCGCGAAGGACGTGTACGTGGCGACCGCCGAATCACAGGCGAACGTCGTTCGCACGCAGCTGCCGTCTCTTCCGAAGAAAAATCTGATCGCCGAGCCGTGCCGCCGCGAAACCGCGGCCGCGATCGGATATGCGCTCGCGAAGATCGCGGCGAAAGAACCGCACGCGACGTTCGTCACCGTGAACTCCGACGCGTACGTCCGCGACGAACGCGAGTACCACCGGATACTGCGCGGGGCGGCGCGCGCGGTCGCGGCGAAACCGGACCACGCGGTGCTCGTCGGCGTCCGGCCGTCCTATCCGGAGACCGGGTACGGATATATAAAGATGGGCCACAAGGCCGGGACGGGCGGCGTGTACGCCGTCGATCGGTTCGTCGAAAAACCGGACGCCGCGACCGCCCGCCGTTACGTCGCGGACGGCCGCTATCTTTGGAATCCCACGCTGATCGTCGGCCGCGTCGACCGTTTTCTCGGACGGTACGACCGTTTTCTTCCGGCGCACGCGTCGATTTTCCGTCGCATGGTCGGCGCCTCGAATGCGGCGGCGCGGCGGCTGTTCGCGCAGCTTCGGCCGATCAGCATCGACTACGGCATCCTCGAGAAAGACGACAAGCTGCTCGTCATCCCCGCGGATTTCGGATGGGCCGACGTCGGCAATTGGCGGACGGTGCGTGACATCGTCGGCGCGGGAGGAAGCGCGGTGCGCGGCCTCCACGTCGGCGTGGACTCGAACAACAATTTGATTTACGCGCCGAAAGGGAAGTTGATCGCGACCGCCGGACTCAAAGACACGGTGATCGTGGATGCCGGCGACGCGCTGCTCGTCTGTCCCGCGGACCGGTCACAGGACGTCAAACGGATCGTCGCCTCGCTCGAGAACGACCGCGCGCTCCGCAAGTACGCGTGACATATGTCGAAACGGTCCCTCATTTCTCTCGCGCTCATCGCGCTGCTCGCCGGCGGCGCGTGGACCGGCGTGTATTACGCGACACCGGCGACGGAAAACGCGTCCGCATTCACGATTGCGCCCGGCGAGAGTGCAGACGCCATCATCAAGAGTCTTGAGAAGCAGGGGATCGTCCGTAGCGGATTGCTGTTCAAAGTCGCGCTGCGGCAGAGCGGCCTCGGGACGGCGCTGCAGCCGGGGACGTATGATCTGCGCGGCGTGACGAGTTACGTGGAACTCGTCCGGCGACTGACCCAAGGCGGCGTTGCGGCGAGCGAGCTCGTCGTCCGGATCATCGAAGGATGGAGCCTGCGCGACATCGCGGCGAACCTCGCGGCGATAGGGTATCCGAAAGCGGACGCGTTTTTTTCCGCGACCGGCAAACCGGCCGTGCTCGCCGGTTCGCCGGACTACTCGGCGGAGTTCCCGTCGCTCGCCGGCAAGCCGCGAAACGTCAGTCTTGAAGGATATCTTTTTCCCGACACCTACCGTGTGTACCGCGACGCGACGCCCGAAGATCTCGTCCGGACGTTCCTGAAGAATTTCGAAAAAAAGATCACCCCGGATCTGCATCGCCGGATCGCGGCGAGCGGCCACTCGTTTTTTCAGACGCTCACCATGGCGAGCATCGTCGAACGCGAGGTGCGCGGCGACGACGATCGCCGCATCGTCGCCGATATTTTTTGGCGGCGACTCGCGAACGGGATCGCGCTGCAGGCGGACTCGACGGTGAATTACGCCACCGGCAAAAGCATCGCGTCGGTGACCGCCGCGGATCTCGCGGTGAAGTCGCCGTACAACACGTACAAGTACCCCGACCTGCCGCCCGGCCCGATCTGCAACCCCGGCCTTTCCGCCATCGCAGCCGCGGCCGCGCCGACGCCGAACGACTATTGGTATTTCCTGACTGACAAGGACGGCATCGTGTACTACGCCAAAACGCTCGCCGAGCATAACCGGAACAAAGCGAAGTATTTGCGGTGACGCGCTTGCGTCTTTTTTGCGGCTTGTGGTAAGGAACCGGCCGGACTTATACTTCACAGGCCATTCCTATGGAAAACGAACGGCATGCGTCGGAAAGGGATCGGGAGAGCGGCGATTTGCGGACGATGGTGAACGACATTCTCGTCACCGTCCACGATTTCGCGGAGACGGTCGATCAACGATTTGCATCGATCGATCTTCGTTTTGAAGCGGTTGATAAACGGTTTGAGATGGTTGATAAACGTTTTGATGCGGTTGATAAACGATTTGAGCGGGTTGAAAAGGATATCACTGAGATGAAAGCGACGATGGTGACCAAAGATTATCTCGACGATAAACTCGCCGACCTGCGCGGCGATATCATGACGATGCTGCGCCGTTTCCCGCGCGCGGCATAATTGACAACGGCCGTTTTTTGCGCTACGCTCCGGCGAGCAGTTCTTTCTAAGAACCCAACGACCGAGGAGGCAGCGATGGATTCGGATTTCATGAAGCTCGACGGCACGAACATGTACGTCGCGGTGCGGCATGGCGCGCACTTCGATAATCTGTACCGCGTCGAACTGGGCGAGATCGTCATCACGCGACGGTGGCGGCGGCACACGATGTACGATTCGATCTACAGCGCGCTGCGCAGTCGTGTCGAGATCGCGCTCAAGTACGGCGTCGAGAAGGCGGGGAACGACAGATCCGAACTCCGACAGCTCGAGCAGCTGAAGGGATTCGTCACGAGCGCGCACGTCGCGCTCGGGGAGAGCGCGAGCGTCGCCCGCGTCCAGCCGCTGTTCGCGGCGATCGAGGGCGGACTCGCCCGAAAACGCAACGCGCACAAGAAAGACGCAGCCGCGAGAGCCGCATCCGGCGCGGTCACGACGTCGCGCGGCGCGGTGAACCGCGGCGCCACCAAGGCGCGGCTCACGGCGATCGGACGCCGACTCACGCTGCGCGAACACGAAGCGAGCGCGATCGCGCGCCGCATCGGCGCAGACGGCCGCGCGCTGTTCCGTCTGCTCCATGGGCAGCTCGAGATCGTCCGGGACATCGATCGCGCCGTCTCCGCGTTGTGTGTCCACGAATTCGCGCGGCGGGGCACGACGACCGCGAAACAGCGCGCGGCGATCGCCTCCAGGATTCATTTCCTCGAGGGTGAAGCTGCAGCGCTCAAGGTCGCACCATTTTCGCGCTTTACCGCACTGTTGCGGGGGCACCTGGAGATCGCCGCGGAATGCGCGGAGCTTGGGGACAGCAAGGTATTCTGTAGGCGACTCGACTCCGTCTTGCAGATGACGACGCAGATCTTCGTGCATAAGCGCCTCGAGGACGCGATCATGCTGTGCGCGGTCGCGTCGTACGGAGCCGATACGCCGACGACTCGTCGCGATCTCCGCAAGAACCTCTCTCGGATACGATCGTGGTTCGCGGCGTTGTCCACGACGTCGTCGCCAGCCTTACGTTTTTCGCTGATTTTTTCGCCGGAGAAGGCGTCACTCATCGACATCGCTATGCTCGACGCAGACCGCGCCGTCACGAACGGCGACATCCTGTCCGCCAAGGACGCGCTCAAGTCCATGGCGCAACGGCTGTTCTCATATTGACCCCTTCCATCTCGACGGAAGGGGTTTTTCTTATATACTGATGGCATGCTGAAACCGATGATCATCTACGAAAAGGAACTGAACGCCGAGCAGCTCGCGGCGGTCACGGGCGGGGACGGGCCGTGCGTCGTGCTCGCGGGCGCGGGTTCGGGCAAAACGCGCACGATCGTTTACCGCGTCGCCTGGCTGATCGAACATGGCGTCCGTCCGGAGCGGATTTTGCTGCTTACCTTCACGAACAAAGCCGCGAACGAGATGCTGTCGCGCATCGCGGAACTGATCGGCGCGGCCGGCGTCATGGGCGGGACGTTCCACTCGGTCGCGAACCGGCTGCTCCGCGCATACAGCAATGATCTTGGCTTCACACCGGGGTTCACGATCCTCGACGAGGACGACGCGAAGGCGCTCGTGAAAGTCTCCCTGCGCGAACTCGGTTACGAGTCCGATGGCAAAAAATTCCCGTCCCCGGCGGTGATCAAGGAATTGATGAGCTACGCCGCGAACGCCGCGGTCTCCCTCGAGAACGCGATCGAGCGGAAGCATCCGCGGTTCCTGCCGCTGCTCCCGGAACTTACCCGCATCGCCGCGGCATACGACGAGAAAAAACGCCGGGCGAACGCGATGGATTTCGACGATCTGCTCGTCCATTTCAGGGCGCTCTTGGCCAAGAATCCCGCGGCGCGCGAGCGGATCGCCGGCCGGTTCGATTTTATTTTGGTCGATGAATATCAGGACACGAATCCGCTCCAGGCCGCGATCGTCGGTTTGCTCGCGAACGACCGCAAGAACGTCCTCGTCGTCGGCGACGATGCGCAGAGCATCTATTCGTTCCGCGCCGCGGACGTGAAGAACATCCTCGATTTTCCGAAACAGTTTCCGGGCGCGAAAATTTTCCGTCTGCAGACGAATTACCGTTCGACGCCGGAGATTTTGTCGCTCGCGAACGACGTGATCGCGAGAAACGCGAGCCAGTATCCGAAGGAGCTCCGCAGCGTCGCGGCGAACCATCAGAAGCCGGTCGTCGTGCCGCTCCCGTCCGCGGGCCAGGAAGCGGCGTTCGTCGCGAAACGGATCCGCCGGCTGATCGACGAAGGGACCGCGCCCAAGGAGATCGCGGCGCTGTTCCGCGCGACGTTCCATTCCCAGGCGCTCGAGTTCGAGCTGATGAAGCTCGGGATCGAGTACGAGTATCGCGGCGGCGTGAAATTTTTCGACCGCGCGCACGTGAAGGACGCGCTCGCGTTCCTGCGGATCGCTGCGAATTTCGGCGACGAGGCGGCGTGGCTGCGCGTGCTGTGGCTCCAGCCGGGCGTGGGCGACGTGATGGCCGGCCGCATTTTTTCGATGATGCGCGAGGCGGGGTCGCTCGCGAAAGCGGTTTTGGCGCCGGTCGCCGAGACGCTCGGCAGCCGCGCCGAACGCGGATGGAGGGAGCTGCAAGGGCTGCTCGAAGCGATCCGCGCGGCCGGAGAAAAACCGTCCGAGCTCGTCCGCGTCGTCCTCGATTCTTCGTACGTCGACTATCTGGAGAACGAATATCCGAACTTCCGCGAGCGGCTGGAAGACATCGAACAGCTCGCAACGTTCGCCGAAGACTATGAGAAGGTCGGCGATCTGCTCGCCGAAGTGACGCTCGATGAGTCATCGTTCCAGTCCGCCGCGCGGACGCGAACCGCCGGATCCAAAGTGGTGCTCTCCACGATCCACCAGGCGAAGGGGCTGGAATGGGACACGGTGTTCATGATCCACCTCACGAACTCCGCGTTCCCGAACCGCCGCGCGATGATGGAAGAGGGCGGGCTCGAGGAAGAACGCCGCCTGTTCTACGTCGCGGTGACGCGTGCCAAGCGGCATCTGTACCTGTGCTACCCGGCGACGATCGGCCGCGACCAGTTCGGCAACGAGCAGCCGTCATGCTTTCTCGAAGAGTGCGATCCGTCGTGCTTGGACCTCGGCTTGGTCAACGGCGACTGGGGAAGCACGGCCAAAGACGACGCCGGAAATTTTTACGAAGAAGAAACCGTCGCCGCGGACGGCGATCCTTTTTCCGGCATGAAGACCAGGATGCAAACCGTGCGCAAGGATTGGAAGAAAAAAAGTTTCTTGCGGGACGTATAGAAAAACCCCTCGCGAGCGCGAGGGGTTTGTATGAGGGTCAGATGATCTCTTCCGAGATCGTCTTTCCTTTTTCGTCGCCGTTTTTCTGGCGTTTGCTGGAGACGACGTAGTAGTCGCCGTTGGCGTACAGCTGGAGCGCGATGGTGTTGCGGCTGCCGGGACTGTACCCGGCCTCTTCCGCGTACGTTCCCGCGTACAGCAGGTACGAAGGGAAGATCACCTTGTACTCCTTGAGGTACTCCACCCAGAATCGCTTGAGCTTCCCGTCTTCGAACTCGCGGCGGCGAACGCGGCGGATGACTTTGTGGGTCATCTCGTCGTGGACGTGCCCCGAGCAGAAGAAGTTGCGGAAGTCGTTGTAGCCGCGATCACGGCCGGCGTTGTTCAGTTTCCCGCCGGGCGTGTTGGAGTTTCCCGCGCCGTGCTTCATGAAAAAGGTCCAGCGGTAGCCACGCCACACGATCTCCATGTTGTACGGCCCCGCGAAGTAGGGGACGTCGAGACCTTTGCAGATCTCCTCGAGCGGGTTCATCAGCGTCTTCTTGGTCGTCCGCGCTTCGTGGTTGCCGGGCGTGGCCGCAAGAATCTTGTGCGCGATGCGCCGATAGACCTCCTCGGTCTGGTCGCGCTGCGCCTTCGGGTTGGAGCTCTGCTCCGCCCAGGCCGCGCCGCCGGCGCTGTCGCCGAGGGCGTTTTCGATGTTGTCGCCGTTCAGGATCGCGAAACGGTTGGGCCGCCTCTCGACCTCTTTCACGTCGAGCAGGAAGTTTTTCCTGTCGCACTGCCGATGTCCCCAGTGGACGTCGGAGAACGGGAACAGCTCGATCATCTTGGCCTTCTTCCCGTGGACGTCGGCGACGTCGTCGGGAATGAACACGCGGAGATAGGACTCCGGCTGCGGCGCCCGCAGGAATCTGAAGGCGCGCGCGGACGGTTCGGGGCGTGGAGTTTCGGGCGGCAGCACCTCGAAGTGCTGCTCGCCCAAGTGGCTCCGCCAGTTGACCAACCGGTACCCCTCGGGAAGATCCGGCTTCTCGAGGAGCGCCTTGGTCTTTTCGATGGACATGCCGAGCTCGCTCGCGAGCTGCTCGACGGTTCTGCCCTTCGGCTTGAGCCCGACGAGCCTGTCGATCAGGGAACGTGCCATGGGGTTCTCCTTCCTTCCCGCGTCAGCTCGACGCTTTGTGGCTGCCATCCGCGCCGATGATGCCGACCGTGGTGCCGGTCGCCGGCGGCGGATACCCCTTTTTTTCCGCGAGGGATCCTTCGTACTTCTTGAATCCCGAGCAGACGACGGTGATCGCCGAGTACTCCTTCACCGCGAATTCCACCGGATCGAGCCGGCGCGCGGTGAGGGTATTGACGATCCCTTCGTTGAGGTTCCCGAGCACCGTATAGTGCGGGAAGTTGTTGGTCACCGCGATGTCGATGATCGCGTTGAGCTTGGCGCCGTCTTTGCGGGCCTGCGATTGCCCGTGGAGGCAGTACCACTCGATCGGCTTTGCGGCCTGCTTCCAGTACACGTCCATCATGATCGGACGGTCGCTGTGGTAGATCCCGAGCTCCTGCGAGATCGCGTGGAGCGGTTCGACGCCGTCCACGCGAGCCATTCGCGCCTCGAGCGGGCCCGAATGTGCGAACAGGATCTTGTGCGCGACCGGCGCGAGATGCCGCTTGAAGTCCTCGCGGATTTCGACCGCGGTTTCCTTCGTGTAGCTCGACCCGCCGATGTTGTTGCCCAGCAGGAAGGCGAACGCGTACGGCTTCGCCTCGAGATACTGAAGGAATTTCAGGAGCAGCTTCTGATCACCGAGATGATCGCCCCAGTAGGACGAGTCGATGGAGAAGATGCGCAGCGCGCTCTCCGACGGGTCGTCGGAAAACTCCAGCTCGGGCGGAAAGATGACCGCGAGATAATCGGGGTCGTTTTCCGAGTGGCGGATTTCGAACACCCGTTTCCCGACCTTGATCGCTTCACTGCCGACGATCCGTTCGAGGTAGCTCGTCTTTTCCTGGAAGGGGTTGTGCCCTTCGAGGAAGCGATACCCTTCGGGCGGATTCTTGGCGATGCCGGCGAGCTCCCCGAGCCCGTCCTTGTCGAACTTGGAGACGATCTCCTTGTCCGACCGGGCGCGCGACAGGAACTCGACGAGCTTGTCGCGCAGCGTCTTTTCCGCCTTCGCAGGCTTCGCCGGTTTTTCGGCGTCCGGTCCCTGATCGCGCGCGGCACCGGCAGTGCGCGCACGCGTGACCCCGAGACGGCTCGCCTGCATGACGAGCGCGCCCCAGTTGCGGTTCGGAAACGCCTTGAGCAGCTCCTCTTTCGAGGCCGTCGGGAACAGCTTCGTGAGCCGTTCGTTCATCTCGTCGGTCCACGGATTGTACCGACGCTTCTTCGAGGCCTTGTCGGCCCCGGTATTCTTTGCGTTGGCCACTGATGACCTCCTTGGTTGAATGTGGAAAGAACGTTCGCCCTCATCCTAACAAGACGGGAGGCACTGTCAATGAAATTTTTTGATTGCGAAAACTTGGCGGATCCGCTACGGTGAGCGTTCCAAACCCTATGAAGACGGTCGAATCGGTCACCGAAGGACATCCGGACAAAGTTTGCGACCAGATCGCGGACGCGATTTTGGATGCGTATCTCGCGCGCGATCCGAAGAGCCGCGTGGCGATCGAAGCGTTCGGTTCGCACGGCGCGCTGATGATCGGCGGGGAAGTGACCTCTTCGGCGGAAATCGACGTCGCGGCGCTCGCGCTGCGCGTGTACCGCGACATCGGTTATAAAGACGACATCGAGATTTTCACGAACGTCGAGGAGCAGTCGCCGGATATCGCGCGCGGGGTGGACCACGGCGGGGCGGGGGACCAGGGGATCATGTACGGCTACGCCACCGCGGAGACGCCGGAGTTCCTGCCGCTCCCGGTGGTGCTCGCGCACCGGCTCGCCTGGGGGCTCGCGGACCTGCGCCGGCACGATCCGGATTTCAGCTGGCTCCGGCCGGACGGTAAGACGCAGGTGACGGTGGACCGCGGCCGCGTCACGACCGTGCTCGTCTCCGCGCAGCACCGCGAGGACGTCGCCGCGGGCGAGATGCGGCGGCTGCTCATGGCGCGCCTCGTCCAGCCGACGATCGGCGAGATGGCCGGCGTGCAGGTGCTGATGAACCCGACCGGCGCGTTCGTGCGCGGCGGGTTCGACGCGGATACCGGCCTCACCGGCCGCAAGATCATGGTGGACACGTACGGCGGTCTGATTCCGCACGGCGGCGGCGCGTTCTCCGGCAAAGATCCGACGAAAGTGGACCGTTCGGGCGCGTACATGGCGCGTTTCGCCGCGAAGAACATCGTCGCGAACGGCCTCGCCAAGAATTGCCTCGTCTCCGTCGCCTACGCGATCGGCAAGGAAGAGCCGCTGATGCTGCGCGCCACCTCCGGCGATGGCCGCGATCTCTCGCCGTATCTGCGCGAGCATTTCGATTTCCGTCCGCTCGCGATCATGGAACGGCTATCGCTGCGCCGTCCGATCTACCGTCAGACCGCGGCATACGGCCACTTCGGCCGCGACGAATTCCCGTGGGAACTGATCGTGCTGCAATAGTTTCAGCAGCCGCGAGGGGTGCGCTGCGAGCGACCGTTTGCAGGTCGCGAGCGGGCGTACCCCGAGAAGGCTGCCGGGAGATTTTTTGTTATACTATCCGTGCATGCTCTCCTGGCTGCAGCACAATTGGCTCGATCTCGGCGTGGTCGTCGTGCTCGCGTGGTACGCGTACAGCGGCTACCGGCGCGGCTGCATCGCGCTCATCTTCGAGCTCGTCGGGTTTTTCGTCAGTTTGAGCGGCGCGCTCCTGCTGTACGGCCACGTCACGGATTTCGTCACGGCGCACACGCAGATCTCCCGCGCGTTCGCGAAGCCGATCGGATTTTTCGCCGCGTGGGCGGTGATCGAACTCGCATACGACCGTCTCGCTGATTACCTGTACGCGAAAATCCCGCATCGGTTCCGGATCGCAAAGGCGAACCGCGTGCTCGGGGTGATCCCCGCGATCGCGAACGGCGCGGTGCTCGTCGCGGTCGTGCTCTCCGTCGCGGTCGCGCTCCCGCTCCCGGCGGTCGTGAAGCGGGACGTGCTCGCGTCGCGCGCAGGGAGCACGCTCATCAATGCGACCGACGCGTTCGACCGCGCGCTCTCCGCCGTGTTCGGCGGCGCGGCGAAGGAAACGCTGAACTTCCTCACCGTCCACGAAGGCGAGAACGAATCGATCAACCTCCGTTTCAAAACCTCTGATTTTTCGCCGGATCCGGTCGCCGAGCAGCACATGCTCGCGCTCGTGAACGGAGAACGGACGAAGCGCGGTCTGCGCGCGCTCCGCATGGACGCCGCGCTCGTCGCGCTCGCCCGCGCGCACAGCGCCGACATGCTGCGCCGCGGGTACTTCTCGCACGTGACGCCGGACGGGTTGTCGCCCGCCGACCGCGCGGCCGCCGCCGGGATCGATTACCTCATCCTCGGGGAAAATATCGCGTACGCGCCGGACGTCGACATCGCCCACACCGGCTTGATGAACAGTCCGCCGCATCGCGCGAACATCCTTTCGCGGGAGTTCTCCCGCGTCGGGATCGGGATCGAAGACGCCGGGCTTTACGGCATCATGGTGACGCAGGATTTCGAGAATTAGAAAAAACAAAATCCCCCGAAGCCTTGTGCGAAGGGGGATTTTTCATTTTTGATTATGCAGCGAGGCCGTGCGTCAGGCGTTTGGGAAACAAGATGACGCGGACGATGGCGCGGCCATGGCTCGCGGCAGACGACGGATTCGCACGCCGTTTTTTGATCAGCGGGAACAGGTTGGATAACAGGAATTCGCGGAACGAGATTTTCGTCGGACGGCGGATGCGATCTTTCGGATCGTCTTCATGGAACAGATCCTCGACGTTTTCCGTCTCCCGGTCGATGAACAGAACGGCCTGCAGCGCGCCGCTCGCGGCGGTCAGCGATTCTTTGGCGTACGCCTTGAGCAGAGTCGGCGCGGCGCCCGCATCGACGCGGACGACGTTTTGCCGGCTTATCGAGTGCGCCGCAGCGCGATAGAAATGCACCAGCTGTTCGCGGAAGGCGATCGCAAGTTGGAGCGCATACAGCAGCACGAGCGCAATTTTCGCATATTTTCCCATAGAGCGGGTCCTCCACTTTCAGCGTAACCCTTCCATGGACGCGTCGTCAACGCGTTGTCAAGTCCGCGTTTTTTTGCTATACTGAAACGGCTATGAGCTATCGAAAATTCCAAGTCTATTTCTTTCTGGCGCTGCTCACCGGGAGCGGCATCCTTTCCCTGTTCGTCTTCAAGCCGTATCTCGTGATGCTGGCGTTCGGCGGCGTGCTCGCCATTTTGTTCAGGCCGCTGTATCTGTGGTTCCTGAAACTGATCAAGTCAGCGACCGCCGCGGCGTTTCTCTCGGTGCTCTGCGTCGCGCTCACGATTCTGATCCCGTGCGCGTACTTTTTCGCGGCGCTGTACACCGAACTCACCGCCGTCTACTCGAACGTGAAGACGTACTTCGACGCCCCGACGCTCACCGCGTTCCTCGATTCCCGGCTGCCGGCGTCGGTGCATGACCAGGTGCCGGTCGTCGTGGCGTCATATCTGCACATCGTCCGCGGCGTCGGCGACGCGCTCACCGCGAATCTGCCGGACTTGTTTTCGAACGCCGTCAACATCGTCTTCGGCTTCTTCGTGATCCTGATCTCCGTGTACTATCTCCTGAAAGACGGCGGCTACGTGAAGAAACAGCTGATCGCGCTCTCGCCGCTCCCGGATGAATACGACGGGCTCGTCTTTCACCGCGTGATCGTCGCCGTGCGTGCGGTGATGGGCGGGGTGTTCATCGTCGGCATCCTGAAGGGTGTGTTCACCGCGCTGCTGTTCTGGGGGGTGGGGATTCCGGCGCCGCTGTTCTGGGGGGTGATGACCGGGCTCGCATCGTTCATTCCGCTCGTCGGCATCGCCGTCATTCTCGTTCCTGCCGGTTTGTACCTGCTCGCGATCGGACAGGTTACGACCGCAATCGTCTACGGCCTGATCGCCACGTTCGTCATCGCAACGATCGACAATTTCGTCCAGCCGAAGCTCGTCGAAAAGAAAACGCAGATCCATCCGCTGCTCATCCTGCTCTCCATGCTCGGCGGATTCCGCTTTTACGGATTTTCCGGGTTCGTGCTCGGGCCGCTCACCCTCTCGGTGACGCTCGCGCTCATGGACATTTACGAACGGGAGTTCCGCAAATACCTCGACCACGCGGAGTAAAAATGATACGGGTGGCGCGGTTTTGGGGCCCCCGCAAAGGCGCAGCTTGCGCGTAGCGCGCAACGAGCATT
>CAZAPV010000012.1:0-22017 GCA_964487195.1 uncultured Gammaproteobacteria bacterium
CGCCGAGGAGATGGTGCTCGACATCGAGAAGGAGACGGTGGCGTTCGCGCCGAACTACGACGGTTCGTACAAGGAACCGCTCGTGATGCCGGCGAAGCTCCCGAATCTTCTTTTGAACGGCACGGTCGGGATCGCCGTCGGCATGGCGACGAACATCCCGCCGCACAACCTCCTCGAACTGTGCGACGCGATCGCGCATCTGATCGAAAATCCCGACGCCACGGTGGAAGATTTGATGCAATTCGTGAAAGGTCCGGATTTTCCGACCGGCGCGATCATCTATGACAAGAAGGCGATCGCCCAGACGTACGCGACCGGCCGCGGCGGGATCGTGATGCGCGCCAAGACCGAAATCGTCGAGACGAAGAGCGGCCAGTTCCAGATCATCGTGAGCGAAATCCCGTACCAGGTGAACAAGGCGACACTGCTCGAGAAGATCGCGGAGCTGGTGCAGAACAAGAAACTCGAAGGGATCCGCGACCTGCGCGACGAATCGTCAAAGGAGGGCGTGCGCATCGTGGTGGATCTGAAAAAAGACGCGTATCCGAAGAAGGTGCTCAACCAGCTGTTCCACCACTCGCAGCTCCAGGAGACGTTCCACGTCAACATGCTCGCGCTCGTCGACGGCCTGCAGCCGCGCATCCTCACGCTGAAGGCCGTACTCGAATACTACATCGAGCATCGCAAGGAGGTGGTGCGCAAGCGCACCGAGTTCGATCTCGCGCGCGCGAAGGACCGCGCCCATGTGCTCGAAGGTTTGAAAATCGCGCTCGACCATCTCGACGCCGTGATCAAGACGATCCGCGCGTCCGAAGACAAGGACGACGCCAAGGCGAATTTGATCAAGAAATTTTCGCTCTCTGAAATCCAGGCGCAGGCGATCCTCGATATGCGCCTCCAGCAGCTCGCCAACCTCGAACGAAAGAAGATCGAGGACGAACTGAAGGAAAAACTTGAACTGATCAAGGAGCTCGAAACGATTCTGCGCTCCCCGAAGCGCATCCTCGGGATCATCCAGTCCGAAACCAAAGCGCTCAAGGAAAAGTTCGGCAACGAACGGCGCACGCAGATCGTGGCGCAGGGCGTGAAGGATTTTTCGGCGGAAGACCTGATCCCCAACGAAGCGACGATCGTGCTGATCACCGCGGACGGGTATATCAAGCGGCTCCCGCCGGACACGTTCCGGACGCAGGAGCGCGGCGGCAAAGGGGTCGCCGGCGTGAAGACCAAGGAAGAGGATCTCGTTCAGCATGTCTTTTCCGCCACGACGCACGCGGACATCCTGTTTTTCACCTCGCGCGGCCGCGTGTTCCAGCTGAAGGCGTACGACGTCCCGCCCGGTTCGCGCGTCGCGAAGGGGCAGGCGCTCGTGAATTTCCTGCAGCTCGCGCCGAACGAGAAAGTATCCGGCGTGCTCTCCGGCGAGGACACCGCGGACGCCAAGTTTTTGATGATGGCGACGAAGAACGGCAACATCAAGAAGACGCCGCTCGCCGATTTCACGAACGTCCGTCGGAGCGGCCTGATCGCGATCAAGCTGCGGCCCGATGACGTGCTCGAATGGGTGAAGCCGACGACAGGCAACGACGACGTGATGCTCGTCACCGCCGAGGGCCAGTCAATCCGTTTCAAAGAGAAGGACGTGCGCTCCATGGGCCGGCCGGCCGCTGGCGTGCGCGGTATCCGCCTGAAAGGAAAAGACCACGTCGTCGGGATGGACGTGATGGCGCCCGACGCCGGCAAGAAGAGCGATCTGAATTTGCTCGTCGTGATGGGCCGCGGGTACGGCAAACGCACCGGTACCGAACATTACAAGATCCAGGGACGCGGCGGGTCGGGGATCAAGACCGCGCACGTCACCGACAAGACCGGCAAGATCGTGATGGCGATGGTGATCAATGCGAAGGAAGAACGGGACCTGCTCGCGATCTCCGGCAAAGGACAGGTGATCCGCGTGCCACTCGGTTCGATCTCGGTGCTCGGCCGCGACACGCAGGGCGTGCGCATCATGAAATTCAAAGAAGAGAAGGACGCGATCGCATCGGTGACGCTCGTGTGATGAAAGATTTTTTTCGCGCGGTCGGGAAGAGCTGCTACGACATGGAATGGTACCGCGGCGTGCGGCAGCGGCCGTGGCGCGCGGCGTTCGGGTACGCCGTGCGGTTCCACGCGGTGGTTGCCGCGGCTGCGTTCGTCGCGTTCGCGGCCGGCGCGGCGGTCGCGTCGAGCGGTCCGAACGGCTGGGGCGCGGGCGCGCTCGCCGCGCATCTGCGCGACAAACTGCCGGACGGCTCTACCGTCGCGATCCATCGCGGCGTTTTCGAAACGAACGTTCCGACCCCGATCGACATCGGCACCGCCGACGTCCCGTTCGTGATCGATCCGTCGTACTCCAAAGACCACGCGCCGGACAAGATCGGCGCCGGCCAGGGGGTGCTCGTCGGCCGCGACGCGTTCTTCCTCCAAGCCGGCCCGTCGGACATCCGCACGTACTCCCTCGCCGCATCGCCCGACTTCACCATCACCAAAACGGAGGCGCTCGACTGGCTGCAAAAATACGGGACGCTCGCGCTGATCGTCCTTGCGATGCTGTTCGCGCTCGCGTATTTCGCCGCGCTGCTGCTATCGTCGCTGTCGTTCATCCTGTTCGCCTCGTCGCTCGCGCTGCTCGTCAGCCGTTTCACCGACGTCCGGCTCCGGTTCGGCCAATGGTTCGCGGTCGGCTGCCACGCCGTCACGCTCCCGATCCTCGTGGACGCCGGCTCGGCGATCCTCGGTTTCCAGATCCCGTTCGCATTCGCATTCATCGCCTTCATGGTGATGGTCGCGGTCGCCGCGGACGAACGCGCCAATCCCGTCGCCAAAAAGACCGCCTGACCGTTGCTTTTTCCGGGCGGACGTGGTGAAATCGCACAGCGCAAACGCGCGCGTTCCTTCGCATCCACCGTCGTCGCAAGGAGGCGGACGTGGCAAAGAAAAAGATCGCCGTGATCATGAATCCGAACGCCGGCAAAAGCGTGCCGCGCGGCGGACTGGGGAAGATGATCGGCTCGATCCTCACCACCAGCCGCTGGGTGTACAGCACCGAGACGCTCAAGTCGCTGAAATCCGCGCAGGAAGAGATCCGGCGGACGCGGCCCGACATCGTCGTGTACGTCGGCGGCGACGGTTCCGTGCATCACGGGATCAACGAACTCTTGAAAGCGCCGCCGAACCCGCTCCCGCAGATCCTCGTGATGCCGGTCGGCACGATGAACGACGTCGGCAGCTCGCTCGGCCTCACGCAGTATCCGGCCGAGCAGCTCGCCGATCTCGGGTTGCGCCGCTACCCGGTCGAAGTGCTCGCCGAACGGATCGCCGCGAAAGTGAAAGCGGGCGAACCGCTCGACCACGTGCATCTGCGGCCGCTCCGCATCAACGACCGCTACGGATTCCTGTACGGCTCCGGGATGTCGCTGCGCATGCTGCAGAAGTATTACGCGGACGAGCGGCGCGGTCCGCGGCGGGCGCTCAAAGTGGTGCTGAACGCCGCATTCGACGAACTGCTGTCGCTCGCGACGTTCCGACTGCGCAAGCCGACGCACGGTTTCGACGCGCCGATCAGGGCGAGGATCACGATCCCGGGCTCTGACATCGTCGCGCCGGACGTGCACACCGCGATCCTCGTCGGCGCCGTGGAACAGATCGGCGTCGGCTGCCGCGCGCTCCCCGACGCGAGGAGAAAACCGGGATGCTTCATGCTCCGGGCGACGAACCTTTCGTTCTGGGAAACGCTCATGAACGCGCGGCGCGTCTGGAGCGGGCAGCAGATTCCGGACACGTTCGACGCGGTCGTTCCGGAGATCCGGATCGAGTATGCCGAGCCGACGCCGACGACGATCGACGGCGAGGTGATCCCGCCGAACGCCGTCGACGTCATACGCTCCGGCCCCGTCCTTTCGTTCATTACTGGATAACCTCCGCAATCTCGCGGGGGTTTTTCTTTGCCCGCGGGTGTTGACACCGCCCTTCAATTCGGCTATAGTCAACGCACGATTAATCAGGAATACACGCGCTTTTTCTATGGGTCTTCCCGGTCATCGCAGAACGAGTTCGCATAAACGTCGCCGCGCCGCGCATTTCGCGCTGAAGAAACTGACGCTCGCGGCCTGTCCGAAGTGCAAAACGCCGATCATGCCGCATCGCGTCTGTCCCGAATGCGGGACGTACGCCGGCCGCCAAGTGCTCGATCTCGGCAACCCCGTGGCGAAGAAATCGAAGAAGGAAGAGAAAAAATCTTCGTAAGGGAGAACGCGCGCCGTTGCGCGTTCTTTCATACGACGCGTTCATTCATCTAAGCCAACGACCATGGCAAACCGCCACCTCGCCCGCACCGTCGCGATGCAATCCCTCTATCAGTGGGATTTTCAGGGCAAGCCGAAGAAAGGCGTCGACGACATCGTCGAATTCAACCTGAAGGAGTTCGCACCGGATTTCGACGACAAAGGATTCGCGCAGGAACTGGTCGACGACGTCATCAAGAGCGCCGACAAGATCGACGCGATCATCGTGAAGTACGCGCCGGAATGGCCGCTCGAACAGATCACGAACGTCGACCGCAACATCCTGCGCATCGGCGTGTATGAACTGAAGTTTTCGGACACGGTGCCGTCCAAGGTGGCGATCAACGAAGCGATCGAGCTTGCGAAGACGTTCGGCGGAGAGTCGTCCGGCCGGTTCGTGAACGGCGTGCTCGGCGCGATCTACAAGGACATGGTCGTGAAAGGCGAAATGAAAGAGGTCGATAAGATCGAGAAACCCAAAAAAGAAAAGCCCGCAGAAGCATGAACAAAGATTTCTCGAAGCTGGAGAGCCGGATCGGCGTTGCGTTCAGCGACCCCGGCCTCCTCACCCAGGCGTTCGTCCATCGTTCCTATCTCAACGAACATCCTTCGTTCGGGTACGGACAGAATGAGCGTCTGGAATTCCTCGGCGACGCGGTGCTCGAACTGGTCGTCACCGAGAATCTCTACAAGAAGTATCCGAATCCCGAAGGCGAGCTCACCAACTGGCGCGCCGCGCTTGTGAATGCGAAAACGCTCGCCGATATCGCGCGGGAGATCGAGATCGAGGAGTATTTGTACCTGTCGCACGGCGAAGCGAAGGACAGCCAGAGCAAGGCGCGGCAGTTCATCCTCGCGAACGCGTTCGAAGCGATGATCGGCGCGATGTATCTGGACCAGGGGATCGACGCGTGCCGAGGGTTCATCGACCGGTTCGTGTTGTCGCGGCTGCCGCGCATCCTCGAACAGAAGCTGTATCTCGATCCGAAGAGCCGGTTCCAGGAAGCGGCGCAGGAACGCGTCGGCGTCACCCCGACGTATCGCGTGCTCTCGGAGACCGGGCCGGATCATAACAAGGAATTCACGGTCGGTGCGTTTCTGAACGACGAGCTCGTCGCATCCGGCACGGGCCTTTCCAAACAGGAAGCCCAGGTAGTCGCGGCGGAGAAAGCGATCGAGGCGAAAGGGTGGTAGTTTTCCGCCAGCGGGGGTAGCATGGGAGGAGTATGCCAGCGAAGAATGAAAACGCGCTCGACGTGACGGATAAGCTGTTCGAGATCGCCGCGGCGCGCGGCGCATCGGACATCCACATCGTCGTCGGCAAGCCGCCGCTCCTTCGCGTGAACGGCGACCTCGCGCCGGTCGAGGGTGCCTCGCCGGTCACCAAGGAAACGGCGAAGGAGATGATCTTTTCGCTGCTCGCCGAGAACGAAAAAGCGCGTCTTCTCGAGGAGAAAGAATTGGATATCGCGCATCAAGCGTCGTCCGGCAAGCGGTTCCGCGTCAACCTGCATTGGGAAAAGGGGAACCTGTCGATGGCTGCGCGCGTGATCCCGTCGGAAATTCCGACGATGGACTCCCTCGAACTGCCGGAGGTAGTGCAGAAGATGACCGGATTGCCGCACGGCCTCGTGCTCGTCACCGGTCCGACCGGCTGCGGCAAATCGACCGCGCTCGCGTCGATGATCGACGCGATCAACCGCGCCGAAGCGGCGAACATCATCACGCTCGAAGATCCGATCGAGTTCCTGTTCGAACCGAAAGCGGGCGTGGTGCGGCAGCGACAGCTCGGCCAGGATTTCCTGTCGTACGCCGAAGGACTCAAGCACATCCTGCGCCAGGATCCGGACGTCGTGATGGTCGGCGAAATGCGCGATCCGGAAACGATCGCGACGACGCTCACGATCGCCGAAACCGGCCACCTCGTCTTCGCGACGCTCCACACCTACAGCGCGGCGCAGACGGTCGACCGCATCATCGACGCGTTCCCGCCGAGCCAGCAGAATCAGATCCGTTCGCAGCTCGCGTTGACCCTCCGCGCCGTCGTGTCGCAGCAGCTGCTCCCGTCGAAGGACGGCGGTCGCGTCGCGGCGCGCGAAGTGCTCGTCAACAATCCCGCGATCGCGAACCTGATCCGCGAGGGCAAAATTCCGCAGATCAGGAACGTGCTGCAGACCTCCGCCGCCGAGGGGATGCGCACGCTCGGCCAGCACCTCGCGCAGCTCGTCAAAGAAAAACGGATCGAAAAGAGCGTCGCCATGCAATACGTCATCGGCAACGAACAGGTCGGCGAGGACGACGGCAAAAAGAAAGGATGGGGGAGATAGGGCGGGCGTAGCTCAACGGATAGAGCGCTGGTCTTCGGAACCAGTGATGGGGGTTCGATTCCCTCCGCCCGCACCACGCAAACACCGCTCACCCCGAGCGGTTTTTGCGTTTTTTGCCCCTTCCCAGGCGGGCGAAAAAATGCTATAATAATTCGAGTTAAATACTAAATAGTCCGAACTATGGACATGGGTCAAGGGATGTCAGGCAAAATGTGCGGCTGTCCGCACCACAAAGTGGGGGCGGGCGCCGTTACGCTCATTGGTCTCTTATTCCTCCTGAACGCGATGGGCTCGCTGGACGCGGCGTCCTTGAGCTACGCGTGGCCGGTGCTCCTGATGGTCGCGGGCCTCACCAAGATGTTCGGCGGCGGCTGCAAGTGCTGCAGCATGCACCGGATGTAATCTCGGACGAGATAAAAAAACCGTCCCGACTTCGTCGCGGACGGTTTTTGATTTAAAAAATGCCCGGAAGTCCCGGGCATTCACTTTTTCGGCAGGCGGGTGACTTTCCCGTCGCTTACGAGGATCGTCTGCCCCGTCCTGAACACTTCTTCGGCGACGCTTCGGGTGTCGCCGAACGCCGGAACGAACTCCTTGCCGCTCCAGTGGCCTGCGAAGAAACCGCCGGACGGGCAGCAGTTCATCCGCATGCAGCCGATCACGCCCTGGTCGATTTTCGTCTTCCACTTTTCGTTGAAGCGAGCGTCGTCGCTGTACAGCGCGACCGGTTCGCCCGGAAAGATGCCGTGGCCGCAGACGGCGCAGCGGATGATCACCGCGCGTACGTCCGCGGTTTCGCAGTCCGGGCAGCGCTTGCGCTCGGCGAGCATTGTATCCGGCGCGGGAAATTTGTCGCCGAAGGCGTTGAGCGTGAACGTCTTCGCGCCTCGATGGCCGCACTCGTAGGCGACCATTTCGTCGGATGTCGGTTCGACGCGAAGATCGTCGGTCGGTTCGGGCATCATGCCCGGACTTTCGTCGGTCGTTGCGATCACCGCCCCGCCGCCCGGACTGCGCAGCTTTTTTGTTTTCGGCCGCTCAATGCCTGTTTGCTTCTTTCCGAAACGATCCCGCATCTTCTTGAAAAGACCCATCGGACACCTCCTTGCGCCGGATCTTACGCGAATTTCAGATGCGGTCAAGGTTTACTGCACCCGCGATTTGCCGGCGGCGTCGGAGTCGGTGGTGAGATCGGTCGTGAGCGGCGGGGCGGAGAGCAGCATCGGGTCGCCGGTGAATTTGTCGGTCGCTTGGAGGATCGAACCCTCGAGCAGCGTCGGGATCTTCCCCTGTTCGTCCGGGGTCGGGGTGATCGCGAGATCGAAACTGACGTTCAGCGTTTTGATCGTCGTCGGGAGCCAGTTGAGCGTCCACGCCATTTTTCTGGATGAGGCGTCGAATTTCAGATCGCCGGCGTCGACGGTCGACATCCCGGTCCATGTCACGCCGTCCGGCAGTTCGGCGGAAAGTTTCAGGTCGGTCAGTTCGTGCAGCGAATTGGTGATTTTCCAGAAGATCCTGTAGACGGTTTTTTGTCCGACTTTCGGCGGGAGCGGGCCGGTGCCGACCGGCGTACCGTTCACGAAGTAGCGCGCCTCGGCGGCGAGCGCGGTATCCGACAACACTTTCGCGGTGATCGCCGGGGTTTTGGTGGTGCGGTTCACGTCGGCGTCGTCGATCCTGCCGATCGTCGCTTCGACCCAGCTCGTCACTTCGTAGTCGGCGACGTCCGGCGTTGGCTGCGCGACGATCGGCAACTGGAAGTCGAGCGTCCCTTCTTCGCCGGGGCCGATCTCCGCGAGCGACGGCACCTGGCGTTTCGTCCAGGTGAGGCGGTTTTGCGTGCGGACGCCGTGCGCGCGGTCCTTCAGCGAGTTCCACTGCAGCAGCTGGTCGGGCGATGGGTCGAACACCGCGGAGAGTTGCACGTTTTTGAGCGTCGACGTGCCGGTGTTTTTATATGTCACGGCGTACCGGAGCGTGTCGCCGAAGTTGATCGGCTGGTTGCCGCTCTTGCCGTTCAGCACCATCTCCACGACGAGGTCGCCCTGCGAGACGTCGGCGCTGAACGTCGCTTCCT
Organism: uncultured Gammaproteobacteria bacterium; assembly: GCA_964487195.1. Taxonomy (GTDB): domain Bacteria; phylum Patescibacteriota; class Patescibacteriia; order SG8-24; family SG8-24; genus CAZAPV01. The sequence continues at coordinate 8,730 of CAZAPV010000012.1, forward strand.
TCTGCAGCTGGAACTGCTGGTTCTCGTCGATGAAGCCGAGGTCGCCCTTCAGATCGATCGCGCCCTGCGCGTCGGACGCGAACGTGCCGGTGATCGCGATCGTCCCTTTGCCGTCCGGAGGGAGCGAATCGATTTTCCATTCCTGATACTGGTCATCCTCGGATTTCGGCGTCGCGGAATCGGGGATGAATTTGTCGGGGAACACCGGACGGAAACGGAGATCCTGGAACGGGCTTGCGGACGCGTTGTGGTAGCTGAACGTGAGCGTCACTTTGTCGCCGGGGAGCACCTTGGGCGGACCGTCGACGGTGAGTTCGAGCACCGAATCGCTGATCGTCACGGTCTGCGTCGACACTTTCTGAAACTCGGAATTGAAATCCGCGGGACGGTACGTGAGGATCGCTTGGAGGTCGAGCTGTTTGCCGAGCGGCGCGAGGAACACCCCCTGGATCGTCACCATCCCGTCCTTGCCCGGATCGATCGAGCCGATCGACCAATGGCCGTTGCCCGCTGCGGGATCGGTTTTCTGGACTTGAAACTGTTTCGGCAGCCGCACTTCGAGGTCCGCGGTGCCGAGCGGCACTTTTTCGTCGTTTTTGTATCGCACGGCGAACGTGACGAGGTCGCCGCTCTTCACGTCGGCCGGTCCTTCGATCGTCACGCGCACCCCTTCGCCGCTGAATTTTTTTTCGGGGGAGAAGAAGAAAAATCCGGCCCACGAAATCACCGCGAGCGAGGCGAGGAACACGATCAGTCCCACCGCCGCCTTTTTCATCCCGGAATGACGAGCGACGTCGAGCCGCGTCATGTCGGAGCGCCGCGTGTCATCGCCGAAGATGCCATGGAGCTCCCGTTCGATCTCTTTTTCGTGGGCGCGCCGTTTGGCGCTTTCAGGATTTTTTTTCGGGGCCATAGGTTATCGTTCGGCGATCATGCCGAAGAACGCGTCACGATCGAGCGTCTGCGGAATCGCGGAGGACCGCCAGACGGCGGCGTAGCCCTGCGGAAGCTCGACGGTCGAGGCGAACGTCGGCGGGTTGAGGCCGGCCTGCTTCTGCACGACGAGCGAATACTGGAGCCGCGGCCGGCCGTCCCCTCGGAGCCGCGCGACGATCGCGTCCAAACCTTTCTCCGGCGGGATGCGCAGCTTGATCGTGCCGGCGGGGAGGCGATAGACGAGCGTGACGACGGAGGTTCGGCCCGGATCGGTCTGGATCCAGTTGCCGAACACCGTTTTGCCGTTCTCAATGCTCACGTCGGTGCCGGAGCCGGCGTCGGTCGTCGACGCGCCCTCTTGCGCGGCGAGCGACGCGTCATCGCGGTCGGACGGATCGGACAGTTTGAACAGTTTCGGATCAGGCGCGGCGAATCCGTCCGCGCGCACGAGCGTGCTCCCTTCGGGCGCGTACACGCGCATGTAATCGACGTTGCGCACGCCGGTGAACAGGTCGCCTTTCTTGCCGTCATGCGCGCGCGAGACGGTGAGCGTGACGATCCCGCTGCCGTCGAGGAGGATTTTCACGTCATCGCGGACGTCCTCGTGCATGACCAGGTCGGTTTTTTGTCCGGCGATGTTCGTGTGCACGATCGCGAGATAGTCGCCGTCGGTCTGCCGCATCGCGCCGTCCCAGCCGAGCGACGCCGCCTTCGCTTCGCTGGCGTCGTCCGTGAACCAAAACTGCAGATCTTTTTCCGCGAGCGCGCGATCGAGCGCGGCGGCGAGCTGGAGCGCGGCGGCGCCATCGGCGTGCAGGATGCGATCGAGCGCCTTCGGCGCGAGGTCGGCGATGAACTGCTTCGGTTTGTTCGCGGTCTTGTCGTAGTCGAGCTCCACCTGCGTCTGCGTTTGCAGATAGAAATTGTCCGCGGTGATCGTCTTGCCGTACTCCGGCATGTCGATCGGACCGACGACGCCGAGCAGTTTTTCCATCAGCGATTCGTTGATCGCGATCACGCCGTCGACGGTCGGGCCGCCGCTTTTTTCGTAGAAGCGCGCGAGCTGCGACGCGGAGGTCGGGAAATCCGGATACCAGTTGGCGTCCTGGAACTGCCAGCGCGGATTGATCAGGTGGAGCGGCTGCGGCGCGTTGAGATGCAGGGCGAAATTTCCTTTGAGGTCATAGGAGCCGCCGCCCGGGATCTCCACGTGTTTGACGTTGCCGCGGTCGACGTCGACGAGCGCGAAACTGCCGATGAATCCGCCGGTCGGCCGCAGCTCGGCGTTGTTTTGGAAGACGACGAGGTAGCGCTTGGTCCCCGTTGCCCCCATCGCCGGTTCGAGCAGGTCGGCGACCGCGACCGTCTTGCGAACCGCGGCGGCGAGCGTCGGGAGCTCCGTTTTCGCGGTCTGCACCGCATCGCGGTACGCGGCGGGAACGGCGTCGGCAGATACGCGCGCGAGTTCGGCGGCGGCGCGATCAAGGTGCGGCGCGGCGTCGGCGAACGACGCGGCGAGCATCCGGAGTTTGTCGGCGGGATCGCCGGCGGTCTGGAGCGACGCGACGCCGGTCATCAGCCGTTCTCCCCCGGTTGCGGCTTCGGCGCCGGCGGCGAGCAGCTCGCTTCCCGCGGAGAGCGACGTGCCGGGCGCGAGCAGTTCGGAGACGGCGAGCGCTGGCACGATCGGCCCGAGCGATGAACGGAGATCGGCGAAACGATGTCCTGCGGCCGCGAAATCGTTTCGCGCGCCGACGAAGTCGCGGGCAACGGCGGCCGAACCGGCAGCGCGGAGCAGCGTCGCCGCCTCAACCCCTTGCGCGACGAGATCGTGTTTGCCGATGCGGAGGGCGCCGAACGATTCGGCGACCGCGAGCGGGACGACGAATAACAGCGCGACGAACGCGAGGCCCATCGCGGCGTGCCTCCACGGCTGTTCGCGCAAGAATCGTCCGGCAGTGATCGTCACCGCCTCGCCGAGCGACCGCGCTTCGTGCGGCGGAAAATCTTTCCATCCGCGCGCGTGCATCGAGACGCGCCGCTCCTTGAATTCCGCCGCATGGAACCGCTCATCGAGGTGGCGCTGGATCCTTCCGCCGCGCGGCGCGCGTTCTTCCGGCGGCGCGTCCTCTTCCCGTTTCAAATCGATCAGATGCGGAGAAACGCCGAACCGCGCCTCGGTCGCGTCGGGGTCTTTGGTCGCGGTAGGGGAATGTTCGTGATGGAAATTACGCATGAAGATACGCCTCTTTGGTCAGGGTTGCGCAGGCGCGCCAGTCGAATCTTGCGGACCACGCTTTTCCTTTCGCTGTGAGTTCGGCGCGGAGCGATTCATCGCCTGCCAGGTGGATGAGCGCGTTCGCGATCGCGCCGGAATTTTTCGCATCGAAGAACGATGCGGCGTCGCCGAGCGTCTCCGGAAGACAGCTCGCGTCCGAGGAAGCGACCGGAAGCCCTTTGCACATCGCTTCGAGCGGCGGCAGGCCGAACCCTTCGTGGAGCGACGGGAAAACGTAGAATTGCGCGCGTCCGTACAGCGTCGCGAGCTCCGTCTCGCTCGCTTGGCCAAAAAACAGGACGTGATCGTCCATCCGTTTCGTCGCCGCCTCGCGCCGCAGCCGTTCGTAGAAATAATCCGGCGCGCCGACAAGCACGAGCCGGTGATCCGGGAAGCCGCGGCGGCGGAACTCCACAAACGCGGCGAGCAGCGTTTCCAGATTCTTGTGCGGGTATGCATTGCCGACGTACAGCAGGAACGGCGTCGCGATCGCGAGCGCCCGCGACGCGTCGCCGCGCGCGGCGGCAAGCGACGGGGAGCAGGCGAGCGGGGTCACGGTGATCTTTTTTCCGCGGGTGAACGGGAACCGTTCGCGGATGTCGTCGGCCGTGCATTTCGAGACGGCGAGGATCTCGCGCGCGTCGTAGAGTGCCCGCGCGATCACCGCGCGGTATGCCAGGAATTTGATCCCGAACAAGAGCGGCCCGAGCGTCGTCGCCCGCGTCGTCGGATGGCGCAGCAAAATCAGATCGTGGATCGTGACGACGAACGGCTTGCGGTACAGCAGCGGGACATTGAAGTGCGTGAAGTGCATCAGATCGAGCCGATATTTCGCGAGCCAGAACGGATACAGCAGCTGTTCGCGCCAGCCGTACCACGGGAACTCCGCGAGCGCCTTCGTGAACCGCGGATTTTTCGGGACGTACTCGTCGAAGTTCGCGCGCCGGAGGAACACGACGTAGTCGTTGTCGCGGTCGATCGTTTCGAGTTGTGCAATGAGCTCCTTCGCGTACCTCCCAAGACCTTTGCCGATCGTGCCGTAAAACCGTGCGTCAATGCCGATGCGCATAGGCGTCAATTACGCTCGAAGTATACCACAGAAGCGTTTACGATGGATAAACGCTGTGTTGTAATGAAATATATGTGCGGCATCGTCGGCTACATCGGTTCGAGGCGAGCGGAGGACGTCCTGCTCGAGGGGCTGCGGCGGCTCGAATACCGCGGGTATGACTCTGCGGGGGCGGCGACGCTTTCGAACGGCGACCTCAAAGCGGTGAAGACCACCGGCAGAGTGGCGCTGCTCGCGGACGCGCTCACGAGGAATCCGCTCGCCGGCACCGTCGGGATCGCGCACACGCGCTGGGCGACGCACGGGGAGCCGAGCAACGAGAACGCGCATCCGCACCTCGACTGCCGCGGCACCGTCGCGGTGGCGCACAACGGGATCATCGAGAATTACGCGCCGCTGAAACGCGGTCTCGCGGAACGCGGCCACACATTCCGGTCGGAAACCGACACCGAAGTGCTCGCGCATCTGATCGAAGAGTACGCGTCGCGCATGCCGTTCGAGGACGCCTGCTTCGCCGCGCTCGGCGACGTCACCGGCACGTTCGGCCTCGCCGCGCTGTCGACGCTCGAACCGCGGAAAATTTTCGCCGCGCGCCGCGGAAGTCCGCTCGTCGTCGGCTTGGGGAAAAACCGCGACGAATTTTTTCTCGCGTCGGACCCCGCCGCGCTGCTCGCGTACACGCGCGACGTGATCTATCTCGACGATGATGAAGCGGTGACGCTTTCGGATGACGGCGTACAGACGTTCTCCCTCGGTCGCATGCGCAAGGAGAAACCGGTCGAGACGATCCAGTGGAGCATCGAGGAGATCGAACGCGGCGCGTTTCCGCATTTCATGCTGAAGGAAATCTTCGAACAGCCCGAGGTGATCGTGAGCGCGACGCGCGGACGGCTGAATACTAAAGACGGACTCACGGTGCTCGGCGGACTGAAGGACGTGGAGGAGCGGCTTCGCAACGTCGATCGTATCACGATCGTCGCGTGCGGATCCGCGTATCTCGCTGGCGCGCTCGGCGCGCTGATGATCGAGGAGTACGCCGAATTGCCGACGAAGGTGGAGCTCGCCTCCGAGTTCCGCTACCGCAAAGCGCTGCTCGATCCGAAACGGGAGGCGGTGATCGCGGTGTCGCAGAGCGGTGAGACGGCCGATACCATCGGCGCGCTGCGCGAGGCGAAAGGGAAAGGCGCACTCGCGCTCGGTGTCGTGAACGTCGTCGGCTCGACGATCGCGCGCGACACGGACGCGGGCGTGTACACGCACGCGGGTCCGGAGATCGCGGTCGCGTCGACCAAGGCGTTCCTCGCGCAGACGACCGTGTTCGCGCTGCTCGCGATTTTTCTCGGACGACAGCGTCGGATGTCCCAGGCGACCGGGAGTCGGATCGCCGAGGAGCTCGCCGCATTGCCGGAGAAGATCCGAAAAATCCTCGCGGAGAACGACCGCATCAAGGCGCTCGCGCGGAAGTACGCGAATTTTTCGAGCGCGCTGTATCTCGGACGAAAATACAACGCGCCGGTCGCATCCGAAGGCGCGCTCAAACTCAAAGAGATCGCGTACTTGCACGCCGAGGGATACGCCGCCGGCGAGATGAAACACGGGCCGATCGCGCTGCTCGACGAATCGTTTCCGATCGTCGCAATCGCCACCCGCGACAGCGTTTACGAAAAGATAAAATCGAATCTCGAAGAGGCGCGCGCCCGCCACGCGCCGATCCTCGCGATCGCGAGCGAGGGTGACGAGGAGATGCTCCGGATCGCCGACGACGTCATCTTCGTTCCGCGCACGCTCGAGATGCTGTCGCCGATCATCAACGTCATCCCGCTCCAGCTGTTCGCCTATCACATGGCGGTCGCGCGCGGCGAGGACCCCGACAAGCCGCGCAATCTCGCAAAATCAGTCACCGTCGAATAAGTATGGTCGCGGTGCCGCTTCCGACATTCAAAGAAGAACGGGAACTGATCGGGCAGGGGATCACGATGATCGCCGGCGTGGATGAAGCGGGCTGCGGCTGCTGGGCCGGACCGGTGTACGCCGCCGCGGTGATCCTCCCGCTCGACTCGCGCATCGGATTGATCCGCGATTCCAAAACGTTGTCGCTCGCGCAGCGTGAACGGGTCGCCGCGCAGATAAAAAATGCCGCGGCCGCATGGGCCGTCGGCACCGCCTCGTCCGAAGAGATCGATCAGATGAACATCCGGCGCGCCGGCGCGCTCGCGATGCGACGCGCGATCGACGCGCTTCCGATCGTCCCGCAATTCGTGCTGATCGACGCGTTCAAGATCCCCGGCCTCGCGATCCCGTCAAAAAGCATCATTCACGGAGATCGATTCGTGAAATCGATCGCCGCAGCATCGGTGATCGCGAAGGTCAGCCGCGATCTTCAGATGGAAGCGCTGGATCGCGAGCATCCCGGATACGGTTTCGCGGCGCACAAAGGATACGGCACCAAGGCGCATCAGGAAGCGCTCGCGAAATTCGGACCGAGCCCGATTCACCGGCTGTCGTACGCGCCGGTGAAGAAACTGCTCATCCCAGCGAACTGAAAATTTTTTCCATTTTTTCCGCGCTTTCGTCCCAGGAAAATCGTTTCGCGCGTTCGAGTCCGCGTTCGCGGAGCGCGGCGGCGAGCGCCGGTTCGTCGAGGACGGCCTGCATCGCGTCGGCGATCTCCTCGACGCGCTCGGGATTCACGAGCAGCCCGGCGTCGCCGACCACTTCGCCGAGCGAGGCGGTCTGGCCCGCGACGACCGGCGTCCCGCACGCCATCGCCTCGAGCGGCTGCATCCCGAAACCTTCGTAGAACGACGGGTAGACGAGCGCGGCCGCGGCGGCGTACATCGCCGGCTTGTCCGCGTCGTCGACGTAGCCGATGAAACGGATCCGGTCGCGCTTCGGCGACTCGGCGGCGCGGCGGAAGATCCGGTCGTACAGCCATCCTTTGCCGCCGGCGATCACGATCGCCGCGTCCCCGGGAACGTGATCGAACGCAGCGATCGCCGCCTCCACGTTTTTGCGCGGCTCGAGCGTGCCGAGCGACAGGAAAAACCGTTCGGGCAGATCGTATTTTTTCCGGATGCCGGCGACGCTCTCCGCTGATTGCGGCGCAAAACGGGCGTTCACCCCGGGATGGACGACATGGATCCGTTCTTCGGGGATGCCGTACGTTTCAATGAGGTCGGCTTTCGTGTGCGCGGAGACCGCGGTGATCGCGGCGGCGCGTTCGAGCAGCCGGCGCGGCCGGACGAGCGCGTGCCACAGCCGTTGTTTCGCGGAGAAAAAACGCGGATACCGCTCGAAGGAGAGGTCGTGCACCGTGACGACGGACGGTTTCGCCGTCGCCGCGAAGTTCAGATTCGGAAGATAGACGGCGTCGGTGTCGCCCGCGAGCGTTTCGATCCGCGGACGGCCGAACAGCGCGACGCTCGCGTTCAGTAGCTTGTTCGGATATCGCGTGACGCGCCGTCTGACCGCGTCGGACGCCGGCGGAATATCGGAAGGGAGCGCCGCGTTCCACGCGTTCGCGAACAGCGTATAGCGATGCGCGCCGCGTCGGCACAGCGCGGCGACCAGTTCCGCGGTAAACGTCGGAATGCCGCTCCGTCGCGGCTCAAGCAAAGGTCGGATGTCGATCGTAACGCGCATGATGGACGGGTTGAGGCGCGTTCCAGCGTCGCCACGCGTCGTCGACGTAGTCGCGGATTTTTTCTTTGAAGATTTCCGTGTCGAACTGTTGCGCGTGTTCGCGGATCAGCCGCGGATCGAACATCGTCGGATCGAACCGCGCCACTTCGTCGGCGAGCGCTTCCCACCGCTGCTCGTCGATGAAGACACCGGTCGTCCCTTCGGCGACCGTTTCGACCGCGCCGCCCTTGCGGTAGGCGATCACCGGCCGGCCGGACGCCATCGCCTCGACCGCGGTGATTCCGAAGTCCTCCTCCTGCGGATGGATGTAGGCGATCGCGTTGCGGTACAGTTCGGCCTTCGTTTTTTCGTCGACGCGGCCGACGAATTCGATGTTGCTCCGGGCATCGCGCCGCAGCGACGCCATCTCCGGCCCGACGCCGAAAATCTTGAGCGGGACGCCGAGCTTGTTGAACGCGCGAACGACGAGATCGAATCGTTTGTACGCGACGAGCCGTCCGCCGGCGAGGTAGTAGTTGCGGAACATCGGACTCGGGGAATACCTGTCGGTGTCCACCGGCGGGTGGATCACCGCGCTGTCCCTGCCGTAATATTTTTTGATGCGCCGCCGCACCGTTTCGGAGTTCGCCACGAATTCGTCCACGCGATCGGCGGCGAGCCGGTCCCAAACGCGGATTCCGGAAAGCAGCGGCGGGACGATTTTTTTGATCGGCCCTGGCATCGCGCTTTCATCGACGTACGAATGCGTGTCCGACCATAGGTACCGCGTCGGCGTGTGGCAGTAGCAGACGTGCAGCGTGTCGGGCCGCGTGATCACCCCCTTCGCGAATGCGGACGCGCTCGACAGGACGACGTCGAACTCGGAGAGGTCGTGGCTCTCGGTCGCGACCGGCATCAGCGGAAAGAACCATTTGTAATTTTTGAGCGCGAACGGGACGTTTTGTAAAAATGACGTGTGGATCTCCTTGCCGCGGAAGCTCGCGCCCATTTTTTCCGGATCGTAGAGCAGCGCATACGTCGGCGCGTCCGGCCAGATTTCGTGCAGCGCCTGGAGCACGCGCTCGGCGCCGCCGTCCTGGACGAGATAATCGTGGACCAATGCGATTTTCATATCAGTATGCGCCGCTTTTTTTCAGGACGACGAGCGGCGTCCGCAGAAGGATAGCAAGATCGAGCCATGGCGACCAGTTTTCGATGTAGTAGACGTCGAGCCGAACCTCGTCTTCGAAATCGAGGTTCGCGCGGCCGGAGACCTGCGCGAGGCCGGTGATCCCTGGCTTCACGGTGAGGATGCGGCGGTGGTTGTCTTTGTAGCGCGCGACCTCTTCGGGGAGATGCGGCCGCGGCCCGACGAGACTCATCCTGCCGACGAGCACGAGGAACAGCTCCGGCAATTCGTCGAGCGAATAGCGGCGGATGAATTTTCCGACGCGCGTGACGCGCGGATCGTCCTTGATTTTGACGAGCGGCCCTTCGCGCGTGTCGAGATGTGCGAGCTCGCCGTACCGCTGCGCGTGCGTGCCCGGTTTCATCGAACGGAATTTGAAATAACGGAAAGGCCTGCCGCCCTCGCCGACGCGCGTCGCCGGAGTGCCGTCGTCGAGCGCGCGCCAGAACACCGGCCCTTTCGAATCCAGTTTGATCGCGATCGCCGTGAGCAGCATCACCGGCGACGCGAGGATGAGAAGGATGAGGGAGCAGACGATGTCGAACGCGCGTTTGAAAATGCGGCCCCAGCCGTCGAGCCGCGTCCCTTTCACTTCGACCACCGGGACGCCGGCGATCGTGCCGATCTCGATGTTCTTCGCATGCGTGGCGAGCAGGTCGGCGGAGTACTTGAACGTCAAATGCCGTGATTCCGCGAAACCGAGAACGCGCGACAGCGTCTCGCGGTTGGCCGCGGGGTCGGCGACGATGATCTCGTCGAGATCGCTGGATTTTTTGTGCTCGTCGAGCGTCCGCGCCGCGGCGTCGTCGAACGTTCCGATGCGGGCGACGATCTGGTAGCCGAGCGACGGATTTTTCGCGAATTCGTCCGCGAGCAGATCCGCGACGTGCCCGGTGCCCCCGACGATCGCGACGCGCCGCGCGCCGATCCCGAAGCGGAGCAGGAACCGCTGCAGCAAACGGACGCCGACGCGGCCGGCGCTCACGTACAGGAACGACAGGATCCACGCCGCGAGCACGATGAAGCGTGAGGCGAACAGTTCGCCGCGGAAGAAGATCACGACGATCACCGCCATCGTCGCGGTGGAGCATGCGAGGAAGATGCGCGAGATCTCGATCGTGAGACGGCGCGGACCGGAGACGGCGTACAGTCCCGCGATCGCGAAAATCAGCACGAACATCGCCGCGCCGCCGGCCGCGATCGTCGCGTAATCCTTGAACGGGATCGCGAGCGTCGCCGGACGGATCCCCGCGAACGCGCCGAACCGCAACGCGTGCGCGGTGACCGCGGCGAGGAACACCAGCAGATAGTCGAGCGGCACGAGCGCCGCCGTAAACGCCAAGTCCGTCTTCTTCATAGACTTCCTTATCTTAAAGCGCGGCGCGGGTTGAAGCAACAATCAGGGGTTGACAAATCATGATTTTCGGGTATGCTTATCCGCGTTCCCGCAAGGGAACGGAAGGCAGGTCGGATGATCGCCCCGATGCGAACGCATCGCGGGAGGAAAGTCCGAACACCCCTTGCAGCGATGCGAGGAAGTGGATAGTCGCTAACGGCGACCGGGAACAAGCGATCGAGAGAACTCTCGAGGACCCTTGATCGTCCAAGCCCAGGGAAAGTGCAACAGAAAACACACCGCCCGAACCCGAGCGCAAGCGAGGGTGAGGTCTTGAGCGAAGCCGAAAGGCCGCGCCAAGCCGGGTAAGGTTGAAAACGTGAGGTAAGAGCTCACGCGGGACAGTTCCGAGAGGAGCGCCGTGGAAAACCCTATCCGGTGCAAGAGCAAGTTTGGTAGCTCGCAAAGAGGCCGCGAGCAATCGCGGTCCAAGAGAGATGATCGTCGCCCGTCGCAAGGCGGGTACAGAATTCGGCTTACAGACCTGCCCTCATATGAAAAATCCGCCCTTCCCGGGCGGATTTTTCGTTACCGCAGCCCGACTTTTTTGCGGACTTCTTTCATCGTGGCGCGGGCGGCGGCGCGCGCTTTTTTGGCGCCGGCGGCGAGGATGCGGCGCACTTTTGCAGGATTCTTTTCGAGCTTTTTTCGATTCGCGCGGAAGAAGGCGAAATGCTCGGCGATGCGCGTCGCGACGAGATGCTTCAGTTCGGCGTACTTGATCGGCTGGGTGGCGAGTACGCGATCGGCTTCGCCCGGGAGGCCGAACGTTTTGAGCAGGGTGAGCAAATTATAGACGCCCCCGATCCCTTTAAGCGATTCGTCATCGCCGTGCGCGCCGAGGCGCCGCTCCAGCTCTTCTTCGGTGATCGAGAGCACGCCGGTCGTTTCGGTGACCGCGCGTTTTATTTTTTCATAGATCTCCTCCGGTTCGTCCGTGAGCGTGATGTAGGATTTTTCGCCGAGCGATTTGGACATTTTTTTCAGCGGATCGGAGAGCGAGTGCAGCTTCGGCGTGTCGGTGAGCAGCGGCCGCGCCTCGGGGAACGTCTCGCCGAATTTGTTGTTGAAGAATCGGGCGATGTCGCGCGTGAGCTCCACGTGCTGCACCTGGTCGCGGCCGACCGGCACGCGGTCGCCTTTGTAGATCAGGATGTCCGCCGCCTGGAGCACCGGATAGTCGAACAGCCCCATGTTGATGTTCTCGCGCTGGCGTTCGGCTTTGTCTTTGAATTGCGTCATCCGCTCGAGTAGCGACACCGGCGTGATCGTGTTGAAGATCCAGCACAGTTCGGTGTGTTCCGGGACGTCCGACTGCACGAACAGCGTGCATTTTTTCGGATCGAGCCCCAAGGCCAGAAGGTCGATCGCGATGCCCAGCACCTGATTTTGTTTTTCCCGAGGATCGTAATTTTCAGTGATGGAGTGGTAATCCGCGATGAAGACGTAACACCGATCACCCGCATTCTGCAGCTTCAGGATGTTGCGATACAGACCGGCGTAATTGCCGACGTGCGATCTGCCGGATGGCTGTACGCCGGTGACGATGACGTGCGCTGATTTCATATGACGTCAGTATAGAGTGAAACGCGGAATTTAAAAATCCCCCTCCGCACAAGGCTTCGGGGGATCAGAGGATGACGCGGCGGGTTGCCGGGTGGGCGCCGAGGGCGTGGTCGCGCACTAGGAACTCGCCCTTGTCCGTGTCGATCGCGACGGTCGCGAGCGTGATCGCGGCGCCGTCCGTCGCGTCGCGCTTGTGCAGGAGGTTGTCCTCGCAGGCGAGCATGTCGAGCATGTCGTCGTTCGTCCGGATCTCTCCGGTTCTTCCGATGCGGCGGAGTTTCTCCAGCCGTTCGTGCGTGCCGGCACCCCAGGCGGAATCCGCGGCCGGTTCGGCATCGCGCATGGCGAGCCACAGCGGATGATTGGCGTGAGCGAACGGGAGGATGACGTCCGACCAGTATGCCGGGCGTGTCGCCGCGCTGTCCGGCGAGACCTCGACCGACGTCACGCGATCGCCGGTGACGAGCGTGAAGTGATCGGCGAGGTCGATCTTCCTGGCACGCAGCGCATCGAGCGCTTCCCGCCACGTGCGCGCGAGCGAGGCGCGGAAGTGGCGCACCGACTTCGGGATGCCGCAGCTGGCGGGTCCGCGCATCGAGTTGTTGGCGGTCGCGATCCGTTCGGCATTCAGCGATCCGGCGAGTCCGGGGAGATGGCCTGGGTACGTCACGGAGACGAGCCGCGGCCAGCCGTCGAACTCGAGGTCCAAGAGCACCAGTTTCCCGAGGTAGTGCGCATCGTAATCCTCGTTGTGGCCGAGGATGACGCCACGCTCGGTTTCGACGACGAGCGTCGAACATTTCGCCGGTGCGTTGCCGTACTCCGCGAAAAAGTATTCGGCGTAGGCGAGTGCCAAGACGTCGTGTAGCTCTCGGACCGCCGATCCTTTCCAGAGACCGAGCATGAACTGCCTGGCTTCGGGAAAGAATTTTTCGACGTCCTGATGCATGAACGCCGTCAGGAGCGCCAACGGTTTGTGGCCCCGAAGCCGCGTGTACTTCTCGAACGCGGCGAGCGTTGCCTCGACGGCCGCGCGGATCTCCTCGCGCATCGCTTCGCCGATCCCCGCGCCGACATTTCCGAACGACCCCTTTGCGTAGATCACCTTCATCGCGTCCTCCTTTGTGGAAAAGGACCCGCTCTTCTTACTTTAAATATAAAAATTTGTACAGGGTGGTGCGGTTTTGGGGCCCCCGCAAAGGCGCAGCTTGCGCGTAGCGCGCAACGAGCATT
>CAZAPV010000013.1:0-20390 GCA_964487195.1 uncultured Gammaproteobacteria bacterium
AAGGGACGATCCGAACACAGATCCGCAAGATGGGTTCGTCGTGCGACTGGTCGCGCGAGGCGTACACGTTCGACGAGCCGCGGTCGCGCGCCGTGCGCGAGATGTTCGCGCGCATGTACGGGGACGGCCTGATTTATCGCGGCAACCGCATCGTCAACTGGTGCCCGCGCTGCGAATCCACGCTCGCCGACGACGAGGTGGAATATAAGGAAGAGAAGGGGGCGCTGTACTTCATGAAGTACGGGCCGTTTTCCGTCGCGACGACGCGTCCGGAGACGAAGCTCGGCGACACCGCGGTCGCGGTGCATCCCGAGGACGCGCGATATAAGAAGTGGATCGGCAAAGAGTTCTCCGTGGATTTCGGTATCGGCCCACAACGGATCAAGGTGATCAGCGACACCGGCGTGGACATGAAGTTCGGTTCCGGCGTCGTCGGCGTCACGCCGGCGCATTCGGCGGTCGACTACGCCATGGCCGAGAAGAACATGCTCCCTGTCAAGAAGGTGATCGGCGAGGACGGCAAGATGACCGCGCTCGCGGGAAAATACGCCGGGCTCGCGGTGCGCGACGCGCGCGAAAAATTCGTCGCCGATCTGCGCGCCAAAGGTCTGATCGAAAAAACCGAGGAGATCAGCCACAACCTTTCGGTCTGCTACCGCTGCGGCACGCCGATCGAACCGCTCACGTCGCGCCAGTGGTTCGTCGACGTGGACCGCGTCATTCCGAAATACAAGAAATCGCTCAAGCAGCTCGGACTCGACGTCGTGCGGAAAGGGAAGATCGGGATCATTCCCGACCGTTTCGAGAAGGTGTACTCGCACTGGATGAAAAATCTGCACGATTGGTGCATCTCGCGGCAGATATGGTTCGGTCATCGTGTTCCGGTCTGGTATTGCGAGGAGTGTTACATTGAGGAGGACGGCGAGACGCTCGCCGGCGCCGCGGCAAAAGAAACGCGCAGCCACACCGGGATCATCGTCGCGGTCGATCCGCCGACGCGCTGCCCCACCTGCGAGCGCACGAAGGGACTGACGACGCTCACGCAGGACACCGACACGCTCGACACATGGTTTTCGTCCGGCACGTGGACGTTCACGACGTTGGGGTGGCCCGAAAAAACGAAAGACCTGAAGCGGTTTCATCCGACGCAGGTGCTCGAAACCGGCTACGACATCCTGTTCCTCTGGGTGTCGCGGATGATTTTTATGTCGTTGTACGCGCTCGGCGAAATCCCGTTCGAAAAAATCTATCTGCACGGCCTCGTGCGCGACGAGCAGGGCCGCAAGATGTCGAAGTCGCTCGAAAACATCATCGATCCGCTCGACGTCGCGGCAAAATACGGCACCGATGCGGTGCGGCTGTCGCTCGTGATCGGCAACACGCCGGGCAACGATCTCAAGATGTCCGAAGAGAAGATCGGCTACTTCCGCAATTTCGCGAACAAGCTGTGGAACATCAGCCGATTCATCCAGATCACTTCGGGAGCGATCCGCGCGCCGAAAAAGAAACCGGCGGCGAAGACGCTCGCGGATACATGGATCCTCGGACGACTCGACGACGTGATCCGAAGCGTGACGAACGACATCGAGACGTACAATCTGTCGCGGCCGGGCGAGACGCTGCGCGATTTCACATGGAACGAACTCGCCGACTGGTATCTCGAGATCGCCAAGATCGAAGGCGGTAAAGACGAGATGCTCGCGTACCTGCTCCATACGCTGCTCAAACTGTGGCATCCGTTCATGCCGTTCGTCACCGAGGAGATTTACGGACGGCTGTTCGCGAAAGGTGACGGCGATTTCCTGATGATCGCCCCATGGCCGAAGGCGGGCGCGAAGGGGGCGAAAAAAGCGGACGCGAATTGGGGTACGCTGCGCGACGTCGTCGGCGCGATCAGGAACATTCGCGCCACATATAAGGTAGAGCCGGGCAAGACGGTCGACGCGATCCTGTACGGCGGTAAGAAAACCGCCATGCTCACGAAACACACTGCGATGATCAAAGGGCTCGCACGCGTCGGGAAGCTGGAGGTCAGCGCCAAAGGAAAACGTCCGGCGAAAGCCGCGAGCGCGGTGGTCGCCGGCGTGCAGATCTTCGTGCCGCTCGGCTCGCTCGTCGACGCGGACGCGGAGAAGAAACGTTTGACTGAAGAATTGGCAGAGGCGCACGTTTATCTCGCATCACTTGAGAAAAAACTTTCTAACGAAGAGTTCACCAGGCGCGCGCCGCCCGCCGTCGTCGTCGGGGAGCGCGAGAAACTGCGGCTGCAAAAAGAGAAAGTCGAAAAGCTGCACGAACAGCTGAAAGCGTTGGATTGATTGCGCCGCCTTTCTTTTTCGGTCAAATCCCGCTACATTTTCAGGGTATTTATGGCCGTCTCCACCGACCGGAACAAAATCGACCGGCTGCTGTCGCGCCGCGTCGCCGAAACGATCGTCGCCGACTCGCTTCGCAAGAAGCTGCTTTCGGGTAAACCGCTGCGCGTGAAGTTCGGCGCGGACCCGACGTCGCCCGACCTCCATCTCGGCCACGCGGTCGCGCTCGGCAAACTGCGCGAATTCCAGGACCTCGGCCACAAGGTCGTGTTCATCATCGGCGATTACACCGCGATGATCGGCGACCCGACCGGCAAATCGAAGACGCGCCCGATCCTTTCGGAAAAAGAGGTGAAGGTGAACGCCAAAACGTACCTCGCGCAGGTCGGCAAGATTCTGGATCTCAAAAAAACCGAGGTGCGCAAGAACAGCGAATGGTTCGCGAAGATGCGCATGGCCGACGTCATCCGGCTCGCGTCGCAGTTCACCGTCGCGCGCATGATCGAGCGCGACGATTTCAGCGAGCGGATGAAAGGCGGCACGGACATCCACCTGCACGAACTGCTGTATCCCGCGATGCAGGCGTACGATTCGATCATGGTCGGCGCCGACGTCGAGGTGGGGGCGACCGATCAGAAATTCAACATCCTCGCCGGGCGCGACCTCCAGCGCAAGATGGGCAAACCGGAACAGGACGTGCTGCTCGTCGGCCCGATCCTCGTCGGCACCGACGGCGCCAAGAAAATGTCGAAGTCGCTCGGGAATTACGTCGGGATCAGCGAGCCGTCCGACGACATGTACGGCAAGGTGATGTCGATCCCCGACGCGATCATGTGGGACTGGTTCGCGCTCACGACCGACCTCGATCAGAAAGAGATCGCGGACCTGCGCACGTCCTGCGAGATTGGTCGGATGAATCCGCGCGACGCGAAGGCGCGTCTCGCCCGCGAGATCGTCGCCATGTACCATTCGGCAAACGCCGCCGCGACCGCGGAACAGCATTTCAAGAATTTGTTTCAGAAGAAAGAAACGCCTGATGACGTGCCGTCCGTCGCCACGGACGCGGGGGAGCGGGCGCTCGTCGATCTGCTCGTCGAAACGAAACTCGCGTCGTCGAAGGGTGAGGCGCGGCGGCTGATCGTCCAGGGCGGCGTGAAAGTGGCCGGTGCGGTGGTCGCAAATCCTGACGCGACCGTGCGCATCGGGAAGGAACCGATGCTGATTCAGAAAGGGAAGCGCCATTTCGTCCATGTCCACGCTTGAGAACGCCAAACAACAGATCGTCGCCATGCTCTCCGCCGCGCTGCCGGACGTCCCCGTCGCCGCGGCGGAGTTAGTGCAGACGCCGAACCGCGAGATGGGCGATCTCGCGTTCGCCTGTTTCGGCGCGGCGAAAGCGCTGAAGAAAAATCCGGCGCAGGTCGCGAAGGACGTCGCTGCGGCGCTCACGCCAAAGGGTCTCATCGCCAAAGCGGCCGCCGCCGGTCCGTACGTCAACTTTTTTTTCGACCGGAAATCGTTCTCGGCCGCGACGCTCGATGAAATGTTCGCCGCGCCGGATTCCTACGGCGTCGCGCCACCGCGGGAAGAACGCATCCTGATCGAATACGCCCAGCCGAACACGCACAAGGAGCTGCACGTCGGCCATCTGCGCAATCTCTGTCTCGGTCTCGCTGTCGTGAACCTCTGCCGCGCCGCGGGATACGACGCGGTGCCGATGAGCTACATCGGCGATATCGGCGCGCATGTCGCCAAATGCCTGTGGGCGTTCAAAAAAATCCATCACGGCAAGGCGCCGGCAAGCGATCGCGGCAAATTCCTCGGCCAGGTGTACGCCGAAGCGTCGCGGCTCGTCGAAGAGAACCCAGCATATAAAGAAGAGATCGCCGAGGTGCAGCGCAAACTCGAGGCGCGCGACAAGGAGTGGGACAAGCTTTGGAAAGAGACGCGGCGATGGAGCCTCGATGAATTCAAAGAAGTGTTCGCCGAACTCGGCGCGCATTTCGACAAGGAGTACTTCGAATCCGACGTCGAAGAGGCGGGGAAAAAACTGGTGCGCGAGCTGGTGAAGAAAGGGATCGCGAAAACCGGCGAAGGAGGCGCGCTGATCGTCGATTTCGAGAGCGAAGGGCTCGGCGTGTTCCTCGTCTTGAAATCCGACGGCAGCGCGCTCTACTCCACCAAAGAGCTCGCGCTCGCCGAGAAGAAATTCGCCGACTATCCCGACGCGGTCGCGAGCGTGCACGTCGTCGACACCCGGCAGGCGCTGTACTTCAAACAGTTCTTCGCCACGCTGCGGCGCATGGGATTCAAAAAAGCGATGACGCATCTCGCCTACGAGTTCGTCACGCTCAAGGAAGGGGCGATGTCGTCGCGCAAAGGGAACATCGTCACCTACGAGGATTTCCGGGACGAAGTGCGCCGCCGCGCGACAGAAGAGACCGGAAAGCGGCGCGACGAGTGGGACGCGGACAGGATCCGCGCGACCGCGCGCGACATCGCCGACGCCGCGATGAAATTCGGGATGCTGAAGCAGGACATCGATAAGGCGATCGTCTTCGACATCGACGCCGCGCTCTCGTTCGACGGCTATACCGGTCCGTACGTGCAGTATGCGCACGCGCGGCTCTCGTCGATCCTCGCAAAAACCGAGGATGCGCACGCGGCAGCCGGCACGGACGATGAACGGGAGTACGCGCTCGTGCGCGCCGCGGCGGATTTCCCGCACATCGTCGCCGACGCCGCCCGCGATTATCGTCCGTCCCTGCTCTGCCAATATCTGTTCGAGTTCGCGCAGGCGGCGAACGGGTTCTATCGCGACGTGCCGGTGCTGAACGCCGACCATGCGGATCGCGCTCGCCGCCTCGCAATCGTCGCCGCCGCGCGAACGGTGCTCCGCCGCGGCCTCGGCATCCTTGGCATCGCCGCGCCGGAGGAGATGTAGTCGGTAATGCACAGGCCGTTTTGACCATGATCGCGTCGGTGTTATACTTCATTTAATCGAGCGCCCTGCTCGCGGATAATTTTATTCATTATGTTCGAACGAAACGTTATGCCGAATCGCGACAACAATCATGAACCCGAAACGATCATCGCCGCTTCCGTGAAACTGGAAGGCGATTTCGTGAGCCAGGGCAACGTGCTCATCGAAGGGGTGGTCGAAGGGAGTCTGAAGACCGAGCGCGATCTTCGTGTCGGCGAACGCGCGACGATCGCGGCCGACGTCAGCGCGGCGAACGCCGTCGTCGCCGGCGAAGTGCGCGGGAACCTGACGGTCGCCGAACGGCTCGAGCTCGAACCGACGGCGCGCGTGTATGGCGACGTCAAGACGAAGGTGCTGATCGTCGCGAGCGGCGCGTCAGTGAACGGCAAGATCACGATGGGACAGGAGACGGCGGTCGAACCGCGCCAGGCGAAAGCGGCGGCGAAAGTCGCGGAGGCGCACGCGGCGGAACGGGTGAAAGCGGCGGAGAAGAACGTCGAGAAAGAACACGTCGGCGCGTTCTTCGGCCGCTAAACGTCGATGTACTACTACCTCTACGACACCTTCCTGACGGAGAAGAAATACGAGCGCGTCCTCGCCGCAGTCGAGACGCGGCTCACCGATTTGGGCATCAGCGGAAAGATCGGCCGGCTCACCCCGTTCACGAACGCGCGGGGATTGATCCGCGACGAGAGCAGCCGCGGCGTCCAGACCGTGGTGGTCGTGGGGAACGACGAGACGATCGCAAAAGTGGTCGACGGGATCGGCGATGCGAAGATGACGCTCGGGATCATTCCGATCGGCGCGCCGTCGGCGATCGCGCGTTCGCTCGGCATCCCGGAAGGCGAAGGGGCGTGCGACGTGCTGTCGAAACGGATAACGCAGAAGATCGATCTCGGGATGGTCAACGGCAAATTTTTCCTGTCGCACGTGCGGATCCCCGGCGGCACGGTGACGCTGCAAGGCGACGGCAAATACCGGATCACGACGCTCGTATCCGATTGCGAGATCATCGTGAGCAACCTGCGCGGCGAAGAGATGGCGGAAGACGGCCGCGAAGGATGCCGCGGCGGCGATCCGATGGACGGACTGCTCGACACGCTGATCACGCCGAAGCAGGGGACGCTCGGCGGGATCTTCGGGCGCAAGGAAGACTACGCGTCGAGCGTCATTCCGCTGCGCAAGATTTCGGTGACCAGTCCCGATCCGATCTCCATCGTCGCCGACGGCCGCGAGTTCACCCACAATTCGCTGTCGATCGAAATCGCGCCGGACAAACTGAAAATCATCACCGGTCGGGCGAGGACGTTCGCCCAGGCCTGACCTTGCCAGAATCGCGGAGAACGTGTACTCTCTGCAGACCGTGCGGACGTGGCGAAATTGGCAGACGCACCAGCTTGAGGGGCTGGCGGGGGCAACCTCATGAGGGTTCAAATCCCTCCGTCCGCACCATGAAAATACCCGGCGCATGCTGGGCGTTTTTGTATCCATTGCTCGGTCGGTCGTCGCTGCGCTATACTCAAGCAGGACGAGGCTCGGACGATTAGCTCAGCTGGTTAGAGCGCCTCGTTTACACCGAGGAGGTCGTAGGTTCGACTCCTACATCGTCCACCACCCTATGACTTTGCTTCGCATCCTCGGCGGGGTCGCGCTCATGGCGATCGGCACCGTCTTCGTCATCAAGAGCGAGTGGCTGCTCCGGAATTTCGGAACGGTCGCGTGGGCGGAGGAGCATCTCGGTTTCGAAGGGGGATCGCGACTGTTTTACAAACTGCTCGGCGTGCTCGTCGCGATCATCGGGATTTTGATGGCGACGGGATTGCTCGGGGGATTGCTGCTCGCCACCGTCGGCCGATTGTTTTTGCCGCCGGGCGCGCAGCCACAGTGATTATGCCGTACATTCCGACCGGCAAAGAATTGATCGACCCGTTCCGGCTGCTCGAAGACGCGGGGATCCGCGCGGGGATGGCCGTCGCGGATTTCGGCTGCGGGACGCTCGGTCATTACGTGTTTCCCGCCGCGCGCCTCGTCGGGCCGGAGGGCCGCGTGGAGGCCGTGGACATTTTGAAGTCGGTGCTGAACGGGATCGAGAACAGGATGAAACTGGATGGCGCGACGAACGTCGAGGCGATCTGGGGCGACCTCGAGCGGCCGGGCGGCGTGAAGCTGCCGAACGATTCGATCGACATGGGGCTGCTCATCAACAATTTATTCCTTTCGAAACAAAAGGCCGCGATGGTGCGCGAGTGCGTGCGCATGGTCAAACCGGGCGGCATTTTCGTTCTCGTCGACTGGAAACCGACCGGGATCAGCTTCGGTCCGCCGCCCGGCTCGCGCGTCGCGCCGGAGGACGCGAAAAAATTAGCGCTCGACGCCGGCCTCGCGTTCGTGAAAGATCTGTCGCCCGGGAAGTACCATTACGGCTTTCTGTTCAAGAAGCCGTAACAGGGCGCTTGCGTTTTCGCGGCGCCTTTTTTACAATTCCCACTTATCAGACTTCGCTTCAGTCAACCATGCAATTCCTCAAGGATTCCGCGACATTTTTCGACTATCATTACTGGATTAATTTTCATCCGGTGCCGCTCGGGCCGTCGCTCGTCGGCGGCGCCGTCATTTTCTTCGCGTGGTTTCTGATTGCGGCGCTCGCGCTGCGCATCGCCGCGCGGGGGATGCGGAAGAACGACCCGCTCAAAACCGACGTCCTGCGCCGCTTCAGCAAGCTGCTCGCGGCGACCGGCGCGCTCGGATTGCTGTTTCTTTTTTTCGCCTACGAACAGCTGCCGCTCTTGGGGATGCGTTTCTGGTTCCTGCTGCTGCTCGCGCTGTTCCTGATCCTGCTCGGCCGCGCGGTGGCGCACGTCGTGCGCGAGTATCCGCGGCTGCGAGCCGAATTGGATGAGCGCGCGCGGCTCGAACGGTATCTTCCGAAGAAAAAGTGATATGTGGCGGCGGCTGCTCGGTGCCAGGGGAGAAGAGCTCGCAGCGCGCCACTTGGAAAAACTCGGTTGCCGGATCCTTGATCGCGGATGGCGGACGAAGACCGGGGAGATCGATCTCGTCGCCGAGGATGGCGGCGAGATCGTTTTCGTTGAAGTGAAAACACGGACCGATTCCGCGTTCGGTCCGCCAGAAGAGGCGGTGACGTTCGCGAAGCGCCGCAAGCTCCGCAACACCGCGGCGGCGTACCTCGCGCGGCACCGGCTGCGCGACCGTCCGTACCGGATCGACGTCATCGCGATCACGTCCACGTCCGCCGGCACGCGGCTCGACCACTTCCGTTCGGCGGTGGAGGAAGGTTGACCGTCGCGGCGCGAGCTGCTACGGTCGGAGTGCTCATTGAAAGGCGGTACATCATGGAATTCGTTGTCACCCTCGTCTTCGCAGCCGCACTTTTCATCGCCTGCGTTGTCTCGGCGATGTTCATCGTGAACAGCATTTTCCGTCTGCTGCGCGCGCTCCTCGCCGAGCGCGGCGGCATCGTCGCGGAAGTTCGCAACCGTTGTCGGTTGATGTTCGACCGCGGGTTCCGCCGACGCGCGCGACTCACCTCGCGGTACCAAGCGATGTTCGGCCGGGTGGTCGCGGCGCAAGACGCGCCGGACGTTTCAGTGGAGCAGTACCAACAGCTCTGCGAGCTCGCGGCGACGTTCGTCTGTGGCCTCGATGAATTCCAGATCGACGACATCGTCGCGCATCTGAACGAAACCGTTTTCCAGGGGCGGCTTTCTCCGGATGCGCAATGGGATATCCGCATATTCTTTTGGCAGAGCGAACGGCAGCTGCTCAAAGAGGATCCCCGCCTCGCCGGTTCGCACATCGATCGGATCTCCGCGCTTCTTCGCGAAAAAGATTTCCTCATACCCGCCTCCTCGTGAGGCGGTTTTCATATCCTTTACAAATCCTGCCGGTTCATGTATGCTTCGGATAAGCCTAGTTTCTGATGAAACTGGCCTTTTTTATACCCACCTATGTCCTCCCCACTGCAACAGGCGATCAAACAGATCAGCGAAGAGAAAAACATCCCGTACGAGTCCGTCATCGAGACGATCGAGGCGGCGCTCGCGTCGGCATTCAAGAAGGATTTCGGCGACAAGAACCAGAACGTCAAGGTCACGTTCCACGCGGAGACCGGCGATTTCGAAGTGTACGACGTGAAGACCGTGGTCGAAGATCAGGAGCTGCCGCCGGAACCGGTCGAGGGCGAGGTCCAGCCGAAGCCGGCGTTCGTCGAACGGGCGCCGCTTGCGGAGGGAGAGCTGCCGCCTCCGGAAGAGAAGAAATTCAATCCGAAGACGGAGATCATGATCACGCCGGCGCGCGAGACGCTGAAGCCGACCGCGGAGATCGGCGATGAGATCCGGACGAAGCTCGAAGTACCGGCGGCGTTCGGACGGATGGCCGCGCAGACCGCGAAGCAGGTGATCATCCAGCGCATCCGCGAAGCGGAACGGAGCAAGCTGTTCAACGAATTCAAGGAACGCGAACGGGAACTCGTGAACGCCACCGTGCAGCGCCGCGAGGGCCGCATGGTGCTGATCGACCTCGGCCACGCCACCGCGGTGCTGCCGCCCGAGGAGCAGATCCCGACCGAACGGTACGCGCCGGGCGACCGCATCAAGGTGTACGTCACCGACGTCCGCATGACCACCAAAGGTCCGGAGGTCGTGGTGTCGCGCGCGCATCCGGAGATCGTCCGCAAACTGTTCTCGATGGAGATCCCCGAAGTCGCGAGCGGGATCGTCGAGATCCATGCCGTGGCGCGCGAAGCGGGATCGCGTTCCAAAGTCGCGGTTTCTTCGACGCAGGAAAACGTCGACCCGATCGGTTCGTGCATCGGCCAGCGCGGTACCCGCATCCAGACGATCATCGGCGAACTCGGCGGGGAGAAAATCGACATCATCCAGTTCGACGAAGACCCGACGAAGTTCATCATGCAGGCGCTCTCTCCGGCGAAGGTGAACGCGATCACGCTCGACGAGCCGACGCGCACCGCGAGCGTCGTCGTGAACGAAGACCAGCTGTCGCTCGCGATCGGCAAAGGCGGCCAGAACGTCCGTCTCGCCTCGCGGCTCACCGGTTGGCGGATTAACATCCTCGAAGCGAACGCCGGCGAGTCGCTGCCGGAAGCGGAGCCGGAGACGCCGGCGGCCGAATAATCGCCTATGGTGCATCTCTTTCAGGTCATTTTCTACCAGCCGATCTTCAATCTCCTCATTTTTTTCTACGACGCCATTCCGGGCAAGGACATCGGGATCTCGATCATCCTGCTTACCATTCTCGTGAAATTGATCCTCTGGCCGCTCTCCGCGAAGGCGCTCAAATCGCAGAAGGCGCTCGCGGACATCCAACCGAAGGTGGAGGAATTGAAGAAACAATACGCGGGCAAGAAGGACGAACTCGCCAAGGCGATGATGGCGCTGTACTCGAAAGAGAAGGTGTCGCCGGCGTCGTCGTGCGTCGCGCTCGTCATCCAGCTGCCGGTGTTCATCGCGCTGTACCGCGCGCTCGCGAGCGGGCTGAAGTCCAGCGGTTTCGAGCTGCTGTATCCGTTCGTCAAAAATCCAGGTACAATCCATCCGTCGCTCCTCGGTTTCCTCGATCTCGCCGCGCCGAGCGTCGCGCTCGCGCTGCTCGCCGCGATCACGCAGTATTTCCAGGCGAAGATGATGGTCACGCGGCAGCAGCCCAAGGGGACGCCGGGCGCCGAAGACGAGCAGGTGCTCGCCGCGGTGAACAAGCAGATGGTGTACATGATGCCCGCGTTCACGCTGTTCCTCGGGTTCAAACTGCCGGGCGGCCTCGCGCTGTACTGGTTCATGACCAACCTCCTCGCCGTCGCGCAGCAGGCGTACTTTTTCCGCAAGAAGTGATATGCGTTTCCGTGACGTCGATCTGCGCGGCATCCCCGTCGTCACGAAGAGCGGGGAAAAAATCGGGAAGCTCGTCGGTTTCGTCGTGGACGCCGAGCGCCACGAGATCGCGCAGTACGCGGTCGCGAAGTCGACGCTGCTCTCCAAAATTTTGCCTGACGAATTCCTGATCCGTCCGTCACAAGTGATCTCCATCGACGCGGAGAAGATGGTCGTCGAAGACGGCGTCGTCGCGGAAAAAGCCGCGGTCGCCGAACGCGCCGCCGGCAACGCATCTTGAACCGTTCAGCCGATCGTTCCTATGCACGATCGTTCGCAATCCTTGCGGCGTTCGCTCCTCGCGACGCTCGCGTATTTCGACCTCTTCGAGTATCCGCTGACGCTCGTCGAGCTTCGGCGGTTCCGTTACCGTTTTTCCGAGGATGACGCGCCGCCGGATGCGGCCGAGGTCCTCGCCGCGCTGTCTGACGACGCGATCGGGGAGCGGGACGGGTATTATTTCCTCGCCGGCAAGGGCGCGATCGTCGACGAACGCCGTCGCCGGTACCGGCTCGCGGAGAAAAAATTCGCCCGCGCGCGCCGCGTCGCCGCGTGGATGCGGCTCCTCCCGTCGGTGCGCCTCATCGCCGTCTGCAACAGTCTCGCCATTGCGAACGCCGATGAACGGAGCGACATCGACCTGTTCGTCGTCGCCCGCCGCGGAACGCTTTGGGTAACGCGGCTCGTCGCCGTCGGCACGCTCGCCATCATGGGGCTGCGTCCGGCCGGGGAAGATCACGCGGACAAGGTGTGCATGAGCTTCTTCCTTTCGGACAATCATTTGGACATTTCGGACATGGCGCAGCGCCCCGATGACACCTATTTGCGCTACTGGATCGCGACGCTCGTCCCGATCTACGATGCCGGCGACACGCACGCCGCGTTCCTCGCCGCGAATGCGTGGATCAGCGACCGTCTTCCGGCGGTTCGGCGCGATCCGCGTCCGCCCGGCGAACATGTTTCCGCTGGCGCCGTCTTCCGCCTGCTCGCGGCCGCGGAACCGTTCGCGAAGCGGCTTCAGGAGCGGATGTTTCCCGCGGAGATCCGCGATCTCGCGGGCAAAGACACGCGCGTCGTCGTGACCGACGACGTCCTGAAGTTCCACGTCAACGATCGCAGGCAGCAGTTCGAATCGTTGTTCCGCGAGCGCCTCGCCGCGCTCGGCATCCTATGAAAATCAACCGCCGGCAAATCCTCACCGTGGTGTTCGGCGCGCTCGTCGCCTTCGCCCCGAGCGGGACGCGCTACATTTTCCGGATGGGGGAGATCGCCGGCCATCCGATCGAGCCGGGGACTGTGAGCGTGTTCGGCATGGCGATCGTCGCCGTCATTTTCGTGACGATCGCGTTCGCCGCGTACGGCTGGCGCGAGTTTTACGCGCTGCGCAAGAATCACGCCGCGCTCGCCGCGGTGCTGCTCGCCGCGCTCGCGATCGTCTCCGCGCTCCATGCCGACGACGTCGTCGCATCGCTCGCCGCGGCCGCGTACCTCGCGCTCGGCGTCGCCGTGTTCCTGACGATGCTCGTCTTCCGTCCAAATCCGCACGAAGCGCTCGGTTCGTTCGTCGGCGGCGCGGTGTTCCAGACCGTGCTCGGCGGTTACCAATTCCTGACGCAATCGTCGTTCGCATCGAAGTGGCTCGGGATGGCGTCGCATTCCGCGGACCAGCTCGGCGCGTTCGTCGTCGAAACCGATACCGGCCGGTGGCTGCGCGCGTACGGATCGCTCGCGCATCCGAACGTGTACGGCCTGTACGTCGGCCTCGGCCTGCTCGCCTGCGTTGGCCTTGCGGCGTTCCGCGGCCACGGCAAGCATCTCCGTTTCTACGCGTTCATGCCGCTCATCGCCGCGGGGCTGCTGTTCTCGTTTTCTCGTGGCGCCATCCTTGCCGTCGCGGCCGGGTTCGTCTGGATGGCGGTGAGCGCGTACACGAGCGACGCCGCGCCGACGTACCGCACGATCATCGCGCCATCGTTCATCATCATCGCCGCGACATTCGCCGTGCTCGGCGGATTCTACGCCGAGCCGCTCATGACGCGCGCGACCGCGCAGGGACGGCTTGAGGCGCGTTCGATCGCGGATCGCGAAGGGTTCATCGGCGATGCGGTGCTGCTGTTCGAAGATCATTCGCTCGGCGGGGTCGGGATGGGACGGATGCCGTTCGCCGTGCGGCGCGAGATCGATCCGAACCGCGCGTGGTGGGAGTACGATTACGTGCACGACGTGCCGATGCTCGTCGCCGTCGAAACCGGCGCGATCGGCCTGCTCGCGTGGCTCGCGTTCGTCGGCTTCACGTTCGCCGCGATGGTCGACCGGCTGTCGCGCAAAGCCGCCGCGTCCACCGGCGTCACCGTCTACGCCGCGGCGTTCATCGCGCTCGTCATCTCGTCGCTGTTCGACCATTTCCTGTGGTCCTCATGGATCGGCCAGATTCTGTTCTGGATCATCGCCGGGCTGCTCCACGCCGCCTATCTCGACCTAAAAAAGAGGGCTTGACTTTTCCTGATTTCCGCCCATAATACGGCTGTAATTGAGTTTTCCACTATGCATGTGCAACCGTTATCCGATCGCGTCCTGGTGAAGCCGCTCGCGGCGACCGAGACCACGAAAGCGGGGATCATAATCCCCGACACCGTCGAAAAAGAAAAACCGGAGAAAGGCGAAGTGATCGCCGTCGGTCCGGGCAGGATGCTCGACGGCGGCAGCCGCGCAGCGATGACCGTGAAACCAGGCGACAAGGTCGTATTCAAGAAATACTCCCCGGACGAACTGAAGGTCGACGGGCAGGACTTACTCATCCTCGAGGAATCCGACATTCTCGCGGTACTGGCGTAATCTATGGCGAAACAAATTCTGTTTACGGAGGAAGCGCGCGAAAAAATCAAGCGAGGGGTCGACAAATTGGCGAACGCGGTGAAAGTGACGCTCGGCCCCAAAGGCCGGAACGTCGTGTTGGATAAGGGGTACGGTTCGCCGACCGTCACCAAGGACGGCGTCACCGTCGCCAAGGAGATCGAACTCGAAGACAAGTTCGAGAACGTCGGCGCGGAATTGGTGAAGGAGGTCGCGTCGAAGACGAACGACGTCGCCGGCGACGGCACCACCACCGCGACCGTGCTCGCCCAGGCGATCTACGCCGAGGGCGCGAAGATGGTCGCTGCCGGCGCGAATCCGATGACGCTCAAAAAGGGGATCGAGCGCGCGGTCGAAGCGGTCGTCGAAGAATTGCAGAAGAAAATTTCCAAGCCGGTCTCCGGCGACGAAGTGCGCCAGGTCGCGTCGATTTCGGCGAACGATCCGGAGATCGGGAAGATCATCGCCGACGCCATGAAAGACGTCGGGGAGAACGGCGTAATCACCGTCGAGGAATCGCAGTCGTTCGGCATCGAAAAGGAAGTGGTCGAAGGGATGCGGTTCGACAAGGGGTACGTCTCGCCGTACATGATCACGAACGCCGAGCGCATGGAATCGGAGTATCACGACGCGCACATCCTGCTTACCGACAAGAAAATTTCGTCGATCCAGGAGATCCTGCCGCTCTTGGAAAAGATCGCGCAGACCGGCAAGAAAGAGATCGTCATCATCGCCGAGGACGTCGACGGCGGGGCGATGGCGACGCTCGTCGTCAACAAGCTGCGCGGCACGTTCAACGCGCTCGCGATCAAAGCGCCGGGGTTCGGCGACCGCCGCAAAGAGATGCTGAAGGACATCGCCGTGCTCACCGGGGGCCGCGTGATCAGCGAAGAGGTCGGTTTGAAACTCGAAGAGGCGCATCTCGAAGATCTCGGCCGCGCGCGCCGCGTCGTCGCGACCAAGGAATACACCACGATCGTCGGCGGCGCCGGCGATGAGAAGCAGATCAAGGATCGCGTCAGCCAAATCAAGCGGGAACTGGAAGCGGCCGATTCGGATTTCGACAAGGAAAAATTGCAGGAACGGCTCGCGAAATTGTCGGGCGGGATCGGCGTCATTAAAGTCGGCGCCGCGACCGAAACCGAAATGAAAGAGAAGAAACAGCGCATCGAAGACGCGATCGCGGCGACCAAAGCCGCGGCCGAAGAGGGGATCGTCCCCGGCGGCGGCGTCGCGCTGATCCGCGCGTCCAAGGCGCTCGAAAAATTTTCCGCCGCTGAGATGGCGCACGACGAGTACGCGGGCGTCACGCTCGTGAAGCGCGCGCTCGAGGAGCCGCTGCGCCAGATCGCCGCGAACGCCGGCCACGACGGCGCGGTGGTCGTCGCCGAAGTGCGCAAGCACGACGGCAACCACGGCTACAACGCCGCGACCGACACGTACGAAGATATGGTGAAAGCCGGGATCATCGATCCGACCAAGGTGACCCGCTTCGCGTTGCAGAACGCCGCGTCGATTGCGTCGCTGCTGCTCACCACCGAAGTGGTGATCACCGACATCCCGGAGAAGAAAGAATCCGCCGGCGGCCATGGCGGCCACGGCGGAATGGGCGGGATGGATTTCTAAGGAGCAAAAAAACGCCCCGACTCTGTCGAGGGCGTTTTTCGTATTGATTATGTCGTACCTGTATGCAATAATGTGCCGGTGTTCCTTCCACAGGAGATCGAATCATGACTGAATTGAAAAAGCACAAGCTCGACCTCGACGATCGGTTAGATCATTTGATCGTATCCTCGCGGGGTACGATCGAATTCGATCCGGAGAAATTTCTGAAGTCAATCGAGAACTGGGACGGCACGACCCCGTCTTTTCAGCAGTGCGTGCTGACGCTGATTGTTCAGGCCATTCTTATGAGCGACGGCTCATCAAGCATCCCGTGGCTCGCCCACAAGATTGACGCAAGTCTGCCGACCATCAAACGTTGGGCGATCGGCCGGTCGTGTCCGCACACGCAAATGCAACGCGTGGTGATAAAACTCATCGCCGAACGAATCCGCGAGCTTTGGAACAGCTCCGGCGCTCACGTTCTCGCGCATTTCCTCGCAACCCGTTAAATCCGCCGTTCGGCGGATTTTTTCATACCCTTGAAACTTCGCTGAAAATAGTGTAAAATACATGCATATGGAATCAACCCACAAAACCTCCAGCAAAGTGCTCGCCGCGCTGTCGTACGTCGGCGTGCTTTCGCTTATTCCGCTGCTGTTCGGCCGCGGCAACGAATTCGTGCGGCATCACGCGAGGCAGGGCTTCCTCCTCTTCATCGTGGAAGTGGCGGTGAGCTTCATCGCGTGGATCCCGCTCGTCGGCTGGGCGCTCGGCATCGCGACGATCGTCCTTTCCGCGTACGGCGTATTCCAGGCGCTCTCCGGAACGATGTGGGAACTGCCGTGGCTCGGCGCATACGCCAAGAAGTTGAATTTCTAATATGACGAAACAGCACCTCCACGACATCGAAGAACTTTCGCGGAAGATCTCCGACACGTGGAGGTTGCTTTGACCTCGATCGAACCCGCGGGGAGATCGAGTCGACCGAGTGGGAGACGCGGCAGACGGATTTCTGGAAAAACCAGGCGCACGCGCAGCGCGTGAGCCGCCGTCTCGCCGATCTCAAAAAGTTCTACGGCGAATGGGAGACGCTCAAAAAGGAAACCGACGAACTCCGCGAGTACGCCGCGCTGGCGCTCGAGGAAGACGATGACGCCGGAGAAAAAGAGATCGTCGAAAAGCTCGCCACGCTCTTGGCGAAATTTTCATCGCTCGAGTTCGCGACGCTGATGGACGAGCAGTACGACGACCGCGACGCGATCATCGCGATTCACGCCGGCGCCGGCGGCACGGACGCGCAGGACTGGGCCGAGATGCTGCTCCGGATGTACATGCGCTACTGCGAACGCAACGGGTGGACCGTGAAGATGCTCGACGAGTCGCGCGGCCAGGAAGCGGGGATCAAGAGCGCGGTGTTCTCGGTCGAGGGTCGGTACGCGTACGGCCATCTCAAAGCCGAAGCGGGCGTGCATCGTCTGGTGCGCCTCTCGCCGTTCAACGCCGATCAGCTGCGCCAGACGTCGTTCGCGCTCGTCGAAGCGCTCCCGGATCTCGGCGACATCGAGGAAGTGAAGATCGATCCCAAGGATCTGCGCATCGACACGTTCCTTTCGTCCGGACACGGGGGCCAGAGCGTGCAGACGACGTACTCCGCCGTGCGCGTGACGCACCTCCCGACCGGGATCGTCGTCTCCTGTCAGAACGAGCGGTCGCAGACGCAGAACAAGGAGACGGCGCTGCGCATTTTGCGCGCCAAACTGCACGCGCGCTATCTCGCCGAGCGCGACGCGCAAAAGAAAAAAATCCGCGGCGAGTTCACGAGCGCGGAGTGGGGGAACCAGATCCGTTCGTACGTCCTCCATCCGTACCAGATGGTGAAAGACCACCGCACCAAGCACGAAACGCAGGATACGCAGGGGGTGCTCGGCGGCGATCTCGATCCGTTCATCGAAGCGTATTTGCGGGAACGCAAGAAGAAATAATATGCCGAAAAAACAGACCATCATCGTCACCGGCGGCGCCGGATTCATCGGTTCGCAACTCGCCGAGCGGCTCGTGAAAGACGGCCATCGCGTTGTGGTGATCGACGACCTTTCGGCCGGCAAACGGGAGTACGTGCCCGCTGCCGCGGGGTTTTACCAGATGAACGTCGCGGACAAAAGCATCGTGGATATTTTTCTGAAAGAAAAACCGGACATCGTTTTCCATCTCGCCGCGCAGATCGATCTCCGTTTTTCCGTCACGCATCCGGTGCGAGACGCGGAGACGAACATCCACGGTTCGCTGCGCGTCATGGAAGCGTGCGTGCGTTCGAAAGCGAAGAAGATCATTTTTTCTTCTTCCGGCGGCGCGATCTACCACAGCGGCGCGAAGAAGCCGACGCCGGAAACCGCGGCGGCGTTGCCGAAGTCGCCGTACGGCGTCGCCAAACTCGCGTTCGAACTGTATCTCCGGAGCGCCGGCGACAACTACGGCCTCCCGTCGGTCTCGTTCCGGTACGCCAACGTCTACGGACCGCGGCAGAACACCGGTGGGGAAGCGGGCGTGATCGGCATCCTCGCCCGGCAGGCGCTCGCCGGGAAACGATCGACGATTTTCGGCGACGGAAAACAGACGCGCGATTTCGTATTCGTGGATGATGTCGTCGACGCGAACGTCCGCGCGATGAAAGCCGGCGTGCGAGGCGTCTACAACATCGGCACCGGCAAGGAGACGAATATCAATACGATCGCCGATTTGGTCCTTCGCGAACTCGGAAGCGATCTCCGGCCGACGCACGGAGTCGCGAACCGCGGCGAGGAGCGCAGGAGCTGCCTCGACGTCCGCGCGGCGCGGCGGGCGCTCGGATGGAAGCCGCGTGTCGGCATCGAGGAGGGGATTTCCCGCACCGTCGCGTGGTTTAAAGCGCATCGTTGATGCGGAGTTTGCGCATCACTGGCACGCGCATTTCTTCGCGAATGTTCGCGGAAATTTCGGATTCGCTCCGCGCCGGCGGCGTCGTCGCATTCCCGACCGACACCGCCTACGGCCTCGCCGCGGACCCGTGGAACGCGACCGCGGTGAAAAAAATTTTTTCCATCAAAGGACGGGCGGTGCGGAAACCGCTTCCGCTCATCGCCGCATCGATGGCGGAGGTTGAAAAAAGATTCATGGTGCGCGGCGCGGCGCGACACCTCGCGTCGCATTATTGGCCCGGACCGCTCACATTGGTGCTTCCATTCAAGCGCGGCGAACGGCCGTCATCATTCGGCGCGACCGGCGCGGTGCGCGTCGCAGCGTCCGCGATCGCGCGCGCCGTCGCGGCCGCGTTCGGCGGGATCGTCACGTCGACCTCCGCGAATCTTTCCGGCGAATCACCGATCTACGATCCGGCGGAGATCCGCAGGACGTTCCGCGATCGCGCGCGGCAGCCGGACATTTTTTTGGACGCTGGCAAACTTCCACCGCGCAAACCTTCCACGATTGCAGTCGTACGTCGAGGAAAAATTGAAATATTGCGTGAGGGTTCTGTGAATGCGCGGGTGGTGCGGCTTTGGGGCCCCCGAAAGGGCGCAGCTCGCGCGAAAGCGCGACGAGCACTTGCGGGGTGAAAGCCGCGACAGGTCCCGCGCACATGAATCTTTATGACCACAGTCGAATTGAAAAAACTTTTGGCAGCGCACGGCATCCGGCCGATCAGGGATCGGGGACAGCATTTTCTTTTGGACGAACGCGTCGTCGACAAAATGCTCGACGCGGCGAAGATCGGCGAGGGGAGCAGGGTCGTCGAGATCGGACCGGGTCCGGGGATTCTCACTGAAAAATTGCTGTCAGCCGGCGCGGAAGTCGCGGCGGTCGAGCTCGATCAAAAATTATGTTCATTGCTGCGCGACCGGTTTCCGCAAAAAAATTTCCATCTCATGGAAGGCGACGCGCTCGAGGTTTCGAACGACGATCTCGCCGGACGATCCTCAGTTCGCGGCGCGTACGCCGTCGTCGCGAACATCCCGTATGCGATCACCTCCGCGCTGTTGCAAAAATTCCTTTTGGAAGAACCGAAGCCAGCCGCGATGACGATCATGATCCAGCGCGAAGTCGCCGATCGCATCCTCGCGAAACCGGGAAAGATGAGCAGTCTCGCGGTGCTGGTGCAGACGCTCGGCGAACCGAGGCGCGTCGCGAACGTTCCCGCGAGCGCGTTTTTTCCACCGCCGAAAGTGGATTCCGCTGTTATCCACATCGTCGTCCGTGAGGAAGAATCGGTCCGCCGCGCACTGCATGCTGCAACCCCGGACCGGTATTTCGCCATCGTCCGCGCGGCGTTTGCCGACCCGCGCAAGCAGTTGAAAAACACCGTTCGCGCGTTTTTTCCGGACGAACGCGCGTTCGCCGATGCGCTCAAGAAGGCCAACATTAGCGAAAAAAGCCGTCCCCAGGAACTGTCGGTCGCCGAGTGGGCCGCCCTCGCGTCGCCGCCCGAAGTTTAAGCGATGATCGGTGCATATTTTCGGATAGACGCTGCCACCGTCCCGTGGTATTCTTTTAAGGTGAAAACAACCGAAAATGTGTGAGCAAGTGGCGTTCGTTTTCGGCACATCAAAAGTTGTCCGTTGTCGTTTTTGCCGTCATCGGTAGCGTGACGTTCGTTTTAGGTTTTTTGAGCATCACGAAGGCGATCGTGCTGCCGTTCCAGCGAACCGGCGGCGTGCAGTATCAGACCGCCGACCAGATCGAGCAGAAACATCT
>CAZAPV010000014.1:0-20219 GCA_964487195.1 uncultured Gammaproteobacteria bacterium
CGGGGTACGCCCGCTCGCGACCTGCAAACGGTCGCTCGCAGCGCACCCCTCGCGGTCGCTATGAAACCGTGCCACCCGCGCAGAATTCTTATCATTTTTTCACATCGTATTCAAGGTGCTTATTTCCTTTTTCCTTTCGCCATCTTGAACCACCCTAGTAATTCCTCCACCGGGCGGGTGTTGAGGACGTCGCTCTTTTTTGCCCAGCCGCGGCGGGCGATCGCGACGCCGAGGTCGAGGTAGCCGAGGTGGGACGGATGGTGCGCGTCCGTGTCGATGACGAGCTTCACGCCGAGCGCAACCGCCATGCGCACGTGCACGTCTTTGAGATCGCTGCGGTCGGGATACGCGTCGATTTCGACCGCGGTGCCGGTCGCCTTCGCGGCCTTGAGCACTTTCTCCATGTCCACGTCGTACGGATCGCGTTTGTGGATGATGCGGCCGGTCGGATGGAACAGGATGTCCGCGTGCGGATTTTTCATCGCCGCGATGATCCGTTTCGTCTGCTCGTCGCGCGTCAGGTTGAAGTGCGAATGGACGGAGATGCCGACGACGTCGAGCTTCGCGAGCGCGGCGTCGTCGATGTCGAGCGAGCCGTCTTTCATGACGTTCACTTCCGAACCCTTGAGCACGCGAAATTTCGCGCCCTCTTTTTTGAATTTTGCGTTCAGTACGTCGATCGCCGCGCCCTGCTTTGCGAGCTTTTTTTCATCGAGCCCGCCGGTCATCGCGAGCGCGCGCGTGTGGTCGGTGATCGCGATGTACTCGCGGCCCAGTTTGCGCGCGGCATCCGCCATCGCCTCGATCGACGCGTCGCCATCGGTCCAGTCGGACTGCACCTGCAGATCGCCGCGCACCGCGCCGTAAGGGATCAGTTTCGGGAGTTTCCCGCGTTTCGCCGCCTCGATCTCCCCGCTGTCCGTGCGGATTTCCGGATCCATGTAGGAGAGTCCCAGCGCCTTGTAGACCTCTTCTTCGGTGCGCGAGGCGATCCGTTTTTTCCCGCGCCAGATGCCGTACTCGTTCAGTTTGAGCCCCTTTGCGATCGCCATTTTGCGCACGACGACGTTGTGTTCCTTCGAGCCGGTGAAGTATTGGAGCGCGGCGCCGAAACTTTCGTCGGGGATGACGCGCACGTCCGCGCGCATCCCATTTTTCAGGCGCACGACCGTCTTCGTCGGTCCGTGTTCCAACACATCCGCGACATCCGGAAATCCGGTGAACACCGCCATCACTTTTTCCGGATCGGAGGTCGTGACCAGGATGTCCATGTCGCCGATCGTCTCCTGCCGTCTGCGGATGGAGCCGGCGACCTCGGCGTGTTTGACGCCGCGCACGTTGCGGATCTGTTCGACCATCCGTTCGGCGGTCGGCAGGATGTGGCCGAGCACGTGCCGGCCGCCGGCGCGTTTGGTTCGCTCGATTCCTTTGACGATGTTCTGCTCTGTTTTTTTGCCGAAGTGGGGGATGGCGCTGATTTTTCCCGCGGCGGCCGCTTTCTCGAGATCGGCGAGCGTTTTGATCTTCAATTTTTGGTACAGCGCCTTCGCGGTTTTCGCGCCGATGTTTTCGATCGACGTAATCGCGATCAGGTCGATCGGATACCGTTTTTTGAATGCGCGGTATTCGGGGAACGTCCCTTTCTTGATCAGCTGTTCGATGTGATGCGATATCCCTTCGCCGACGCCCGGAATTTTTCGCAGCGCGGCGCGGCCCTCTTTTTTGTACAGGTCCTCGACGTCGAGATCGGATTCGGCGACCGCGAGCGCGGCCTTCTCGTACGCCGCCGGCTTGAACGCCACGTCGTCCATTTCGTAGTACAGCGACATTTCGCGCAACACGTCGGCGATTTCGCGGTTGGTCATACCCGTGCATTGTAGCACTGCGGACCAGGCAATAAAAAAATCCCGACGAAATGTCGGGACTCATGGTCAGTTGGGGCAGGGGCCCTGCGTGTCGCCGTGGGCGAGGTGCGCCGGCACCGCGGGGACGCCCACGCAGATCGTGTGGCGGTTCGCGGGATCGCCGGGCGGATAGTGGCAGAGCGTCGCTTTGTCGTTCCTGCAGACGAAGCCAGCGTCCGTTCCCGAATCCGTTCCTCCGTCGGAGTGGTCGCCGCCGTTGCAGACGCACTGGCAGTTGCTGCACACTTCGACCGATGAGCAATCGGCGTCGCTCGCGCACGCGCACGAGTTTCCGGAATCCGTGGACCCGGAATCCGTTGCCGTTCCTCCGTCGGTCGGACCGCCGGCGTCCGCGCCCCCGCTATCGGTGACAGATGAGGATCCGCCGGTGCCGGATGCCGAGCCGCCCGAGCTGGATGACGTCCCGCCTGTCGACGGAGCGCCGCCGGTGCCGGAAGACGATCCGCCCGTGCCAGTGCCGCTGTCGACAGCGGTCGAGCCGCCGGTACCGATGCCAGCGTCGGTGGCCGGTGATCCGCCGGACCCGGAAGGCAAACCTCCCGTGCCAGCGGTGCCGCCCGTCGACGGAGCGCCGCCCGTGCCGGATGGACATCCGCCGGTCGCGCCGGAACCGTTCGATCCGCCGGACCCGGAAGGCGAACCTCCCGTGCCAGTCGAACCGCCGGTGCTCTGCGTGCCGCCGGTGCCGGATGACGAGCCGCCCGTGCCGGACGGTGCGCCGCCGGTCTCGGACGAAGATCCGCCAGTCGAACCGGGGTTGGAACCGCCGCTTCCTGGCGAACCGCCGGCGTCATTTCCTGCGGCACCCGGATTGTTCGGTTCACCGGGCGCGGTGGTGTCGGTCATCGCTCCGCTGGAGCAGCCGCACAAAACAAGCGCAAAAAAGATGGCGTTGGACTGTTGCATTGATCCTCCTGGTGTTGGAAGGAACTGGTTGGTGCGCTGATCTCAACAGAAAACCGCCCGCCTGTCAAGGGCGGACGGCGCCGGCGGTTCGGTCAGGGAAGCAATTTGCCGAGCGCTTCGTAGGAGGCGCGGTTCTTCTCCAGCCGTTCGAGCAGCGCGCGCTGGCTGTCTTCGATGTGCGCTTTCGGCCGACGGTTCGCGACATGCAGCACCGCCTGGTCCACCGACATCCCGCGCTTCACAATCAGGTACGCGGCGTAGAACGTGGGGGAGCGGCCATGGCCGTTCTTGCAATGGATGTACACTTTCTGGCCGTTCTTGAGCAGCGCGTCGAGCGCGGCGATCCCGACCGCCAGTTTCTTTTCCGACGGCGCGGTATGGTCTTTCGTCGGAAGCCAGAGATATTCGTCGACGCCGTACGGCATATCGACGTTCCCTTCCTCCAGGGAAATTTCCGCAGTGATCCCGACCTTCGTGAGCATCTTGTCGAAATGCGTCCGGCAGCACGCATTCGTGCCGATGTACACGTTCGCGTCGATCTTGGAGTATTCGAGCAATTTATTTTTCGGCGGATGCGCCATATGGATGGAGTATAGCACAAACGAAAAAACGCCCTCCGGAGAGGACGCTTTTTCGTGGAGCGGGTAGCGAGAGTCGAACTCGCATCTTCACCATGGCAAGGTGACATAATAGCCGCTATACGATACCCGCGGGTTTTGTACGGGTGTCATTGTAGAAACGGACGAGGCATCTGTCAACCGTCCAACATCTCGGCGTAGCGTTTGCGGCGCCAGATGATCGTGCCTGCCGCGCCGGCGAGCAGCACCGCGGCGGTAGGGAGCGCGATCTTGAGCGGGACCGCGTCGGCCGCCGCGAGGAACAGCGGCGCGCGCGTCGCCGCGGCGATCGGCGCGATGAGCGACGGGAGCGCGGCCGTTTTTTGCGCGTCGGCGGCCGGTTTCGGATTCGCGGCGACGGCGAGGTCGCGGTCCGCGGCGATGACGATCTCCGGATCGCCGCCGCGGATCCGCACCACCCCGCGCACGGTCGCGGTCGTGCCGTTCTCCACCGCCGGCATCGCGGCGTTGCGCGCGAACGCCGCGCGGACCGTATCCGCGTCGCCGTCGTCCGCGAGCGCGATCCAGCGCTTGCCATGCTTGCTCACCGTGCCGGAAAGTTCGACCGCCGCGCCTTCGTCGTCCGCGCCGATGTCGCCGAGGTCCCGTTTGTCGTAGGCGACCGCGGTACGGCCGATTTTTTCGATCCCTGCGCCGTTCGTCGCGATCCACGTCCGATCCCCGCGTCGCCGCAGCCGTCCGATGATCGCGACGTCGTCACCGACGGCGAGCGCGGATCCGGCGAGGTCGAGCGCGCGCACGAAGATCCCGCCGTTGCCGTCGGTGATTGCGAACAGCGAAGAGCCGATCGCGCCGGGCGGCAGACTGACGACGCCGCGCGCCCGCACGAGCGCATCATCCTCGATCTGGTCGAGCGAACCTAAGTCGATCGCGAGCGGCGTTTCGCCCTCCTCGATAACCGCGCTTCCGGGCGGCGTTCCGGTCGGTGACGTCGCGGCGGCGACGGTCGTCGCGACAGCGCCCGCGTTCGTTCCCGCGACGTTCGCGCTTCCTGGCGTCGGCGTCGACGTCCATTGCCACGCGTCGTCGAACCGCGCGAGCGATTTTCCGGACGGCGCGTTCTTGTACCGAACCACCTCGTGGATCGCGCCGCTCGGATCGATCAGCCGCACCGCGTCCCCGTCGTTGTTCAGCGCCAGTTTCGTCACCGATTTCGGCATCACGATCCAGCCGCCCGCCGGCACCGTCTCGTTTTTGAACGGATATGGACTGCTCCCGCCCTCGTCATCGTCGAGCTGCCAGCCGCCGAGCGCCGCATCCGCCGCGCCGCGGTTGAACAGCTCGATCCATTCGGCCTGGCTGTCGCCGGCAGGGTTCGGCATGAATTCAGAAATGATGACGTCGATCGGCGCCGGCGGTTCGACTTGACTCACCGGAGGCGGTGGCGTGATGATCGGTTCGGGTGTCGAAGCCGAATCGGCTGTCGTCGCGGGAGCAGCCGGCGGTTCGACCGGGCTCGCCGCAGGGGGCGTCGGTAACGGCGCATCGAAGATATTTTCCGCGTCCGAAGTCGGGGTCGACGTCCACTCCCATGTGCCGTCGTCGTGTTTCGCGTAGGCGGATCCTTCTTTCGCGGCGTCGTACGTCACCGTGTCGGCCGTTTTGCCGGCGGCGTCGTTGAGCGTCAGCGTGTCGCCGGTGTTCACAAGCGGGATCTTCGTGTCGGCGTAGGAGAGCGCGGCGTAGCCGTTCGCGGCGATCGTGATGTTCGCGGTGAACGTACGGCCGTGCGGATCGGTGATCGTCCAGCCGGTGATATCCGCGTCCGCCGTGCCGAGATTGCGCAGCTCAATGAACTCCACGGCCGCGTCGTCGCCGATCGGGTTGGGGAACACTTCATTCAGTATGACGTTCGGTGGTTCAACGGGGTTCACCACTGGCGGCGGGGTCGTCGGCGGCGCATCGGCCGATGTCGAGGTAGGCGTTGATG
The DNA here is from genome assembly GCA_964487195.1 of uncultured Gammaproteobacteria bacterium. Classification (GTDB taxonomy): domain Bacteria; phylum Patescibacteriota; class Patescibacteriia; order SG8-24; family SG8-24; genus CAZAPV01. The sequence continues at coordinate 5,400 of CAZAPV010000014.1, forward strand.
TCGTCGTCTGCTCTGGCGACGGCGACGTCGTGTCCGTGGACGTCGTCGTCGCGGACGCGGTGTCCGTCGATGTCGTCGGCGCGGTGCACGGCGTATCCGCGGTTTGCGCGAACGCGTTCGCGCCGATCATGAGTGCGGAGACGCCAAGTCCCGCGAAGAACGAAAGAACGGCCGACGGCGTTTTCCGACTGCGCATAGTGGAAAGAATGAAGAATAACCGCGCAGTCTTACGCGACCCCTGAAAAAGTGTCAAATTTTTGACACGAGACAGTTTTGGATAAAAAAGATCCCGACACTACGGTCGGGATCAAAGAGATTCAGGATTCGGTGACGCTGACGTTGATGCCGCAGCGCTTCCATGCGTCGAGGAACGCTTGCGGCGGGATGTCGCGTTCGTGCAGGATCGGGCCGGTCGTCGTGATCGTGCCGTTGACGAGCATCTTCGCGACGATGAACAGCGAGTAGCCGGTCGTCTGCTGCATCGCCGAGAACCCGGTCGCGGGATCGTGGCGGACGAGCAGATCCTGCGTGACGGTACGGCCGCTCATCGCTTCGACGACGACGCGCATCATGAGCAGGTCGGGCTCGTTGCGCGGAAGCGTCTCTTCGAGCCAGCGCTCCATGAACTGTCGTGGCGAAACGTTTCCGCCGCCGAACTTCAGTCCTTGCGTGTCGAACAGTCCGAGCTCCCGCCACGTCTTGATCAGCTGCCAGTGGCCCGGGTAGCGCAGCGTTTCGTACGCCATGCGCGGGATTTTTCCTCGGAACGTCTCCGTTGCCTTCACCAGCGCGCCGGAGGTCGCCGCGGATTCGAGCGTGCCGAGACCGAGATCGCTGAAGTCGTGTCGGCTGATTTCGCTGATCGACTCGCGCTCGATGACCTCGCCGTCCGCAAGCTCGGTGACCGGTTCGAGGTAGTTGGCGATCAGTCCGTGCACCGAGAAGACGTACGCATACCCGAGCGGGCCGGTCGGCCGCTGCGGCAAACCGCCGCAGTAGCACATGACGCTCCTCACGTTGTCGATCCCGACGCGGTCGATCCCCGCGCGCGCGAGCACCGTCACCGCGCCCGGCGCGATCCCGCATGCCGGCGCGAACCGTACGCCCGCGGCGCGCGCGCGATCGGCATAGCCGAGCTGTTCGTTCACCGCCGCGTCGTTGCCGCCGAGATCGCAGAAATGGATCCCGGCATCGATCGCCCACTCCGTGAAGGCCTGGTTATGCTCGTAGGTCGTGGTGCCCATGGTGACGTCGTGTCGTTTCATCAGCGCCGTCACGAATTCGTAGTCCACGCCCGCCGTCACGATCCTGAGGCGTCGATCGTTGTCGATGGCAGGATGGTTGTCGACGAATTCTTTAATTTTCGCCTTGGTCTCATCCGGCAGCAACGTGTCAAGGACGTCGGCGTAGTTTTTTCGCGGACTCGTCAACGTGCCCGGCATCGAGCCTTTTGTGTCGACATCGGCGAAACGTTCTCGTAGGACGTGAGCGCGTTCCGACGATTGTTCAATGATCGTGACCTTCGTCGTATCTGCCTGCCGCAGCGCGAGATGCGCCGCCGCTTCGGCCTGCCGTCCGCCGCCGAGAATCAGATAGCGATAACCGTCTTTTTGATTTGCCAAAGTGCACCTCCTTGCCGCGGACGTTAGCACCGCGATGCGACGGTGTCAATACAAAAAAGCCCCCGATTTTCAAAGAAAAAGAGCTAGCATAGAAGGCTAGCTCGCGTCCTCGGTCCCGTCGGACTCTTCAGCCCGCTCGCGCGCCAAGAAAGTTTCACCCGCGAGGCGTTGGTGTGCGTGCAGCCAGTCGGGGAGCTCTGGCTCGAGCGGCGGACGACGCACTGTCGCCTGCTTGAGTCGCTCCAGAAAACCGGTGGGTAATTGAATGCGTCCATTTTTTTCATTTGCCAAAGTGCACCTCCTTCGAGCGGAGGTTAGCATTGCGACACGATCATGTCAACGCAAGAAATCCGGTACCGGCATAACAAAAAAGCCCCTCATTATGAGGGGTTCTTTTGTTGGTAGCGAGGGTGGGAATTGAACCCACGACCCAAGGCTTATGAGTCCTTTGCTCTACCACTGAGCTACCTCGCCATGTTGCCCCCGCAGCCTACATGAAAAACCGGTGTTTGGCAATACGGACTTAATAAATAAAGAGCTGACGAGGTCAGCTCTTCGAATACGCCGGGGTTGGGGAAGACAAGCTGTCGGCAATAAAGGGCCGCACTCCCACGGCCCAGCGATGCATCTTCCCCACACCGCCGTCGCGCCTGCGAAGGCCGATGCGTGGGGAGACGCCCGGTGTCACTTTACATCTTCCACCCGTGGGAGTACGCGCACATCGCCTTGGTCAGGACTTCGGTCGCGTCTTTTTGGGTCGTTGGCACTTGTTCCAGTCGCCGTAGACGCTTGAGGAAGCGATTATAGACGCTCAAGGGAATGTGGCTCGCAGCGACGGCAAGGTTATGGACAAATTTGCGGTCGGTGATTTTGCGTGGCTCATCGTACCAGAGCTTCTCTTCCGGTTCGTAGATCACGAATGCACGTTCGAGTGCAGCCTGAAGCCCTAATTCATCCGGCTCGGATTCGAAGGTGGTCGCATACACCCTGCGGTTCTCGAATGCGGCGTAGAACACTTGAACTATGGGATCATCAGGACCAAGCGCACGAAGCGTACTGACAACAAGTGTTCGAAGTTTTGTACTGGTCATTTGAGAAGCCTCCTTATGCACGCTGCCCTCGAATTTTCCAAAGGACTGTTTGCATAATACCCGTCCGAGACCTTATGTCAAGCGTTGTTGCCCACGCCGCCTAAGTTTTAGAATCAAAAAACACCGTCGATTTCGACGATGTTTTTTATGCCATTGCGATGACGCGGGGGTTGTCGATCGTGATCTCTTTGATCAGCGTCCCGAGGTCGTTCTTGTAGCAGTCTTTGCACACCACCATGCGCACCGGGTTGCCGCCTTCCCATTCGACGTTGATCAGGAACGACGTTTCACCGTTGCAAAATTCGTACAGCCGGCGGTGGAGCCGCGACTGGCAGAAACGGATTTCGTCGGCGTTGTGTTTCTTTTTTCGCATAGCTTGGCGGAAAAATCGGTTTTTCCTCCGTCACGGGAGCACCTTAACACAGCGCCCCGTTTCGGGCAAGGGGGGTTGCCCTAATGGCGGATTTCTGGTATGGTAGTGTGCGTATGTTTCTCGCAGTCCATGCGACGGTCGGCGCGCTCGCCGGCAATTCGGTCAAAAATCCGTTCGTCGCGTTCGTGCTCGGATTCGTCTCCCATTTCTTCGTCGACATGGTGCCGCACGGCGACCTGCACATGTACGACGGCTACAAGAACGGGGAGCGGGTGAAGCGCGCCATCCTGTATGTGGCGATCGACGGGTTCGCGACGGTCAGTCTGATCGCCGTGTTTTTCTTCAAACAGGACTTCTTCTCGCCGCTTAACGTCGCGATGGGGATCATCGGCGGGCTGCTGCCGGACCTGCTCGCCGGCCTCGTTGAAATTTTCAAACCGAAGTCGCGCCGCTGGGTCAGCCAGCGGCTGTGCTGGTTCCACGGCTTCCACATGAAAAGCCATTGCTATCTGATGCACCGATTCGGCAAGCGCGACATTCCGTTCCGCTACGGGCTGCTGCTTCAAAGCGTCGTGCTCACGATGCTCGTGCGGATGATGCTGCGGGTCTAGACAAATCGACGAAAATCTGTTACGGTTCGGCCGTTCTTTGCAGAAAGGTTGTTCATGAAAACTCAAGCGAGGATTGCGTGGGCGGCAGGCGCCGCCGCCGTCGTACTCTGCATCCATTTCGCGATCGCCGGCGCGATCGGCGCGACGGCCGTCCACCTGCTCGGCTACTGGGCGTACCTCGCGTTGTTCATTCTCAACATGGGGCTCGTCGCGGGGGTGCTCGCGGTGCCGTGGATCCGCGACCGGTTCGCGCTGAATCCGCACCGGTTCGAAAAGCGGGGATGGCGCTGGATCCGCGAGCGCGGCGCGTTTCCGCTCGTGCTCGCCGCGGCGGTGATCATCGGCCCGATCTACGGCGCCGTCGTCGTCCGCCTGCTCGGAATGTCCGGTGGACGGGCGTGGGCGTCCGCGCTCATCGCGACCGCGGTCGCCGTCGGCTTCTGGGTCACTGTCTATCTCGGCGGCCTCTCCTGGCTCCATTCGTTCATCCAACGTCATTAACCGTCCTCGACGCAGTCGGGACGGTTTTTTCATAGAGAGATTGACAAAAACCGATTTTCGTGGTATCGTTTCCGGTTCTTTTCAGCACGGAGGTTTGGATGAAATTCCCGCTATGGTTGACGATCGTGATCATCTTGCTCATCTGGTGGATCATCGCGCCGCGGCGTTCCGGCGGCGTGGAACGGACCGCGGAGGCCGCGCCCGTCCCGGCGGTCGACGAGCGGACGGTCGAGCAAGCGACCCCGCCCTCATCCGGCAATGTGACCCTGGCCCGCGCTATCGGCTACGAATTCAAGGTTCCATCCGGGATTCTATACGGCATCTGGATGGTCGAATCCGGCGGACTCGCCGGCGGTTGGGGAGGGGCCGGATGGTATTACGCTTCCGAACTGATCTCTCCGGGAAGCCGCTGCGTCGAGCGGTACGGATCCGGCGTCTGCCGCGATCGGTGGAACGCGCTCGTCCGCATCTGCGCCCAGCGCCGGCGCGGCTCGCCGATCTGCGATCCGTACGCCGTACGGACGTCGTACGCGATGGCGATGGGACCGATGCAATTCCTCCCCGGCACCATGCTCGCGTACGGCGTGGATTTCGACCGCGACGGCGCGATCGATCCGCACGTCCTCGCCGACGCGATGGCGACCGCCGCGCGATTCCTCCGCACCCGCTACGACGAACGGCCGCCCGATGAGGACGCGGCGCGCCGTTGGCGATATGCGATCGAGCGGTACTACGGCTCCTCGCAGTCGAGCTACTACGCCAACGTCCTCGCGTACTGGCGCGCCTGGTGCAAAACGCATCCGTGCCACGCATGACGGATGTCTTCGACCCCGCCTGATTCAATCAGGGCGGGGTCTTTTCTTTTTTCGCGCCGGCGTGCTACGGTCGCCGTGGAGGATCGCGATGTTCATTACCATTCGAAACAAGGGTTCGCTGAACCGCAAGTTCATCGAGCTGATCGGGTTCTCGACGAAGCGGGACCGCATCGACGACGCCACGGTGATCGGCAACAAAGGTTCGGGCACGAAGCTCGCCGCCGTCGCCGCGCTCCGGCTCGGCCTCGACGTCGCGATCGCTTCGACCGACTACCTTGGCCAGTACGTCCTCACGTTCGACGTCGAGGACGTCGACATCGACGGTACGCGCGTCCGGCAGATCTACTTCAACTACGCCGACGGCGAGGGGAAGACGACGCGCTATCCGTCGTGCATGGTGATCGAGGCGTTCCAGGATTGGGACAAGGCGATCGGCGACGACGACAAGACGGCGTTCAAGGTGCTCCGCGAATTCGTCTGCAACGCGGTCGACGAGGACAAGCGGTTCACGATCCGGTTCACGGAGAAGCCCGCGCCCGCGCCGGCGGGGGAGACCGCCGTCTCCCTGCGCTACACGAAGGAGATCGCGGAAATCATCCGTGCCTGCCCGCGATACTTCAAATTCCTGAAGGTCGGAAAGCGGTCGCGGCCGATCGTTTCGGCGGACGGTCTCGGCGACATCTACGAGAAGTCCGATCCGGACAAGACGCGGCTATTCGTGCTCGGCGTGCTCGTTCACTGCTCGGGGAACTACTGGGAGCGTTCGATGTTCGATTATTCGATGCATCGCAAGACGCTCGTCTCCGAAGAGCGGATCATCAAGAACTACTACGAGTACGTCTCCGAGGTCGGCAAACTGCTCGCGTCGACCGTGAGCGGACCGCTGATCAAGAACGTCCTCGCCGGCATCGTCGACGGGACGGCGCGGTTCGAAGAGGACGCGCTCGGGAGGATGACGGCGCTCGCGCCGGGGCCGCTCGGCGCATGGCGAAACGCCGTTCGGGATCTGTTCGGCGAAAAGCTCGCCGTCGCGTCCGGTTCCAAGAGCATCGATGACGATTGCGAGCAGCTGTTCGGCTACGCCGTCATCGGCGGCGGGAGGGATTCGTTCAAACGGTTCTTGCGGACGCTCGGGTTTCCCGACGCCGCGACGATCGTGCCGAAACGGATCGACGACCGTTACGATGATGTCCTGTTCGAGACGCTCGATCCGGAGAGCCGCACGCGGTTCGCCGAGGCGCATCGCATCTTCGCGCAGCATTTCCCGGACCGGGCGGCGCTGCCGGTCGTGTTCTGCCGCACGCAAGACGCGGCGCTGCGGCGGATCAAAGGGTTCGCCGGACACGGCGACGGCCCGATGGAGAAGATCTGCATCGTCACCGAGACGCCCACGGCGCTCGGCGCGATGTCGGAGCTGCTGATCGTCCTGAACCACGAGGCGCGTCACTGCGTCACGAAGGCGGCCGATGCCGATCGGCGGTTCGTCGCGCAGGCGGACAAGGACATGGCGGCGATGATGCTGCGCCAGGCGGGGTATGACCGCTGGGAAGACGGCACGCCGATCCCGCCGCTCGCCGACAAATAACAAAACCGGTCACGACGCTTGTCGGACCGGTTTTTTCTTTTTACTCCGCGACACTGAACACTTCTTCGACCGTCGTGATCCCGTCGAGCGCCTTGAGCAGGCCGTCCTGCGCCATCGTGATCATCCCCTGGGCGACCGCGATATCCTGCATTTCGTATTCGGAAACCTTGCCGGAGAGGATCACCTTTTCGATCTCCGGACTCATCGCGAAAATTTCGTAGATGCCGATCCGACCCTTGTAGCCGATGTCATTGCATTTCACGCACCCCTTGCCGCGGAAAAATTTCATCTTGTCGGCGTTGACCTTCGCGCCGGAATTTTTCGGCAGTTTCGCGAGCGTCTCTTTCACCCGTTTGATCGTCGCCGCGTCCGGCTTCGTTTCTTCTTTGCAGTCCTGGTGGATTTTTCTGACGAGCCGCTGGCCGATCACCGCATTGAGCGCCGGCGCGAGCAGGAACGGTTTGACCCCCATCGACAGGAAGCGGGGGATCGCCCCGGCGGCGCTGTTCGTGTGGATCGTGGAGATCATCAGGTGGCCGGTGAGCGCGGCCTGGATCGCCACCTCCGCGGTTTCGAGGTCGCGGATTTCGCCGACCATCACGACGTCCGGATCCTGGCGCAGGATCGACGTCAGCCCTTTCGCGAACGTGTAGTCCTTGCTTTTGTCGATCTGCGATTGGTTGACGCCCGGCAGGTTGTATTCGACCGGGTCTTCGAGCGTGATGATTTTCGTTTCGCCGTCGTTCAGCTTGTTGAGCACGGCGTACAGCGTCGTCGTTTTACCGGAGCCGGTCGGACCGGTGGTGATGATCATCCCGTTCGGCCGTTCGGTTTCGCGTTTCAGCTGCTCGTACGCTTTCCCGCGGATGCCGAGCTCGTCGAATTTGAGCGAGGTCGCGGCGGTGGTGAGCAGACGCAGCACGACCGATTCGCCGTACGACGTCGGGAGCGTCGAAACGCGCACGTCCACTTTGTCGCCGCCGGCGAGCGAGATGGTGAACCGGCCGTCCTGCGGCGCGGTGGTGATGTTCAGTTTGAGTCCGGAGAACAGCTTGATGCGGTTCACGATGCGCGGCCACAGCTCTTTGCGCACTGCCGCCACTTTCTGGAGCACGCCGTCGATGCGGAAACGGATTTTGACCTCTTTCTCTTCCGCTTCCACGTGGATGTCCGACACGTTCGCTTGCAGCCCCGCGGCGATCACGAGCGCGACGAAATCGGTCACCGTCACGTCCTGGATGCGCGCGTCGAGATCCTTCAGCGTTTTGATTTCCTTCCTGAATTTTTCCAGTTCTTGCTCGGTGATCTGCACCCCTTTCACGACCTCCTTCACGTCGGGGAGCGAATCATACAGCTTCTCCGCTTTTTCATAGCTGTGCTCGGAGATGACGTACAGCTTCACGTTCGCGTGGGACCGTTCGCCGACCTGGAAAACGATCTCGGCGACCGCGGGGTCCTTCGGATTCACCGCGGCGACGCGCGCTTCGCTGCCGTTATAGAGGAAGACGATCGTTTTGTGTTCGCGCGATTGCGCGCGGGGAAGCAGCTGGAGCGCTTCCGGGGAGATCGGGAACGCGACGAGATTGATGTAGTCGACGCCAAGAGACGCGGCCTTTTTCCGCGTCTCTTCCTCGAGCGTCTTCAGTTTTATCTCGGTCATCTTCTGGGCGAACTTTTCCTGCGGGGTCTCTTCGCCGGGCACGGACGGTTTCTTCTTCTTTCTGCCCAGAAGGTCCTCGATCGATGGGCCGGCCATAACAAAATCAGTATACCATTTTTCGGAACTTCAGCGGCCGAGCCAGGCGTGCGCGGCGCGCACCAGCTTCGCGGCCGGTTTCTTCTCGACCAGTTCGGCCCAGAGCAGCGTCCATGCCGCCGCCTGCAGCGAGGTCAGGAACGAGATCGCGAGCACGATCGCGATGATCAGCATCAGCGCGCTCACCGTCATGAGGGCGACGATCACCGCCTGCGCTTTGAAGATCGCCGCGAGCACGATCAGGAAAATGATCGGTACGGAGAACACCAGCACGACGACCGCGGCGATGATCCCGACGACGAGATTGACGAGCAGCAGCACGAGCGCCATCTCCAGGCCGACGAGCCAGTGGTCGGCATAGAGGCGCGCGCCGAGCGAAAGCGCGCGGACGAACCGTTCGTTTTTGAGCACCGCGTACACCGATGCGAAAACGCCGATCACCGCCGCGGAAACGGCGATCGCGGTGAAGACGATGAACGATCCGAGATAAAACATGCCGCTCCCGAGTCCGTGGTCCTTCACGAAGAAAAACAGGTTGGCGGCGATGAACGCGAACGCGGCGCCGGAGGCGAGTTTGGTGGCGGCGGTGATCCCGAGGAGCGGCCAGAAGCGATCGGTGCCGGTTTTCACCGCCTCCGCGAACGTCGGTTCACCGCCGCGCTCGATTTTGCGCGCGCTCGACAGCAGCGCGCCGAGCGAGACGAGGGAGATCCAGGCGAAAATTGCGAGGACGATCGCGCCGACCGCGGCGAACACGCCGGCGGCGAGGAACGGGGACGAGGAGGAGACGATGAGCGCGTGCACCATCGCGACGCCCGGCATCGTCGTGTACACCGTGCCGCCCTGCGCGATGCGCGGCACCAGCTCGCCGGACTGGTTATAGGCGTTCATGAACACTTCCGACACGCTGCCGAATCCCGCCATCGTCGCGAAAAATCCGAACACCCACAGATGCTTGTGGTGCCAGGCGACGCGGAAGGCGTCGTTCACGATCCGTCGATAGAACGATCCTGTCGATTTTTTTGCCATATCCTCCTGGAGTATAGCACGTTTTACCCCTCGGCGGGACGGACGTGGAAGCGGGCGGGGTGGCCGCCGTCCTTGGCGTCCGAAGAGGCGCCGCCGTCGGTTTTCGGCCGGTCGCCGAGCAGCGCGTCGAACTGCTCCTTTTCGAGCGTCTCTTTTTCCAAAAGCGCGGCGACGATTTTTTCGAGCATCTGCCGTTTTTCGCGGATGATCGTGCGGCCGGTTTCCATCGCGGCGGTGAGCAGCTCGGTGATTTCGTGGTCGATCATCTCCGCGACCTTCTCGCTGTAGTCGCGTTCATGGTGGATCTCTTTGCCGAGGAACACCATCTCTTCTTTTTCACCGTAGGTGCGCGGACCGAGCTTTTCCGACATGCCGTAGTCGGTGATCAGGCGGCGGGCGAGCCGCGTCGCGTTGCGCAGATCGCTCGACGCACCGGTCGTCAGGTTTTCTTTGCCGAAGATTTCCACTTCAGCGACGTAGCCGCCGAGCGACACCGCGAGGTCGTCAACGAATTCCGCCTTGCGCTGCATCCGTCGGTCTTCGAGCGGGAGTTTCAGCGTGTACCCCGCGGCGCTTCCGCGCGAGATGATCGACACCTTGTGCACCGGGTCGGCGTTCGGGAGCGTGTGCGCGACGAGCGCGTGTCCCGCTTCGTGGTAGGCGGTCACCTTTCGTTCTTCTTCGGAGAGGATGTGGCTCTTCCGTTCGGGACCGAGCAGGACCTTCTCGATGCTCTCCAGCAGTTCGGTCATCCCGATCTTTTTCTTGTTGCGCCGCGCGGCGAGGATCGCGCCTTCGTTGATCACGTTCGCGAGGTCGGCGCCGGAGAAGCCGGGCGTCCGCTGGGCGATCGTGCGCAGCTGCACCCCTTCTTCGAGCGGCTTGTTTTTCGCGTGGATCGTGAGGATCGCTTCGCGGTCGTTGATGTCCGGCTCGTCGAGCACGACGCGCCGGTCGAAGCGGCCCGGGCGCAAGAGCGCGGGGTCGAGCACGTCCGGACGGTTGGTCGCGGCGATCACGATCACCCCCTGGTTCGGATCGAATCCGTCCATTTCGACGAGGATCTGGTTCAGCGTCTGCTCGCGTTCGTCATGGCTGCCGCCAAGGCCGGCGCCGCGCTGGCGGCCGACCGCGTCGATTTCATCCATGAAGATGATGCACGGCGCGCTCTTCTTCGCGCGCGCGAACAGGTCGCGCACGCGCGACGCGCCGACGCCGACGAACATCTCCACGAACTCCGAGCCGGAGATGTGGAAGAACGGCACGTTCGCTTCGCCCGCGACCGCGCGCGCGAGCAGCGTCTTGCCGGTGCCCGGGCTTCCCATCAGCAGCACGCCTTTCGGGATCTTCGCGCCGAGCGCGATGAATTTTTTCGGATTGCGGAGGAATTCGACGATCTCCTGCAGCTCCTCCTTCGCTTCCTTCACGCCCGCAACGTCCTTGAACGTCACGCGGTCTTTGGCGTTCTTCGGGATTTCCCGCGCGCCGCTCTGCCCGAACGACATCGCGCGGGTGTTCGCGCCCTGCACCTGCCGCATCATGAAGTAGAGGAAGAACGAGATCAGCAGGAAGGGGAGCAGGAACGGCAGGATCGCGCCCGCCCAGAACGCGAGGCCGGATTCTTCTTTCACGTCGACCGTGACAGCGCGCATCTTCGCCGGATCGACTTTGTAGTTCGCGAGCAGCGTGGAAAAAGATTCGCCGCCCTCCTTGTGCGACGTCTCCTTGGTGCCGTCCGCGAGTTCGATCGCGAGTTGGTCGCCGCGCACCTCGACGGATTTCACTTTCCCGTCGTTGATCTGCGCGATCACCGCGCTCACGTCCACCTCTTTCGCCTGGCCGTTCGAGAGCGTGATCATGCTCAAGACGCCGGCGAGGACCAGGAACAGCACGATCGAGATGACGAGGTTTTTGGTGATCGATTTGGTCGAATTTTTCATGCGTTGAGTATACCGAATTTTTTACGCCTTGTCCTCGGCGAGCGTTTCTTTTTCGGTGAGCGCCTTGAGCGAGAGGCCGAGGCGGTGCTGTTCCGGTTCGATCGACACCACCATGAATTCGAGCGTGTCGCCGGGCTTCGCGATCTCCGACGGATCGGTCACCGGCTTGGCGGAGAGCTCGGAGATGTGGGCGAGGCCATGGATCTCCGGATCGAGCTCCACGAAGAAGCCGAACGGGTTCACCTTCAGTACCTTGCCTTTCACCTTCTCGCCGACTTTGTATTTATCGCCGACGTTCTTCCACGGGTCATCGATCAGCTTCTTCATCGACAGGAAAATTTTCGACCCCTCGATGCCGATGATCTCCGCCTTCACCTTGTCGCCGACCTTGAGCAGATCCCGCGGATGGTCGATGCGCTGCCAGGCGATCTCCGAGATGTGGACCAGCCCTTCGAGGATGTCGAACTTCACGAACGCACCGAAGTCCGCGAGCGCGGACACCTCGCCTTCGATGATCTCGCCCACTTTGTGTTTCGCGATGATGTTTTTCTGCTTGTCTTCCCAGACCGCCTTCTCCGAGACGATCAGCTTCTCGTCGTTCTCGCTCGCGTCGATGATGCGCACGTCGAACGTCTGGCCGACGAACGACTTCAGCTTTTCGAGAATCCTCGATTTGTCGCCGCCCGCGACGCGCGGATAGTTGTCCGGCGCGAGCTGGGAGACCGGAAGGAAGCCGTTCAGATGATCGAGCCGCACGAGCAGGCCGCCCTTGCTCGCTTCTACCACTTTGGCCGGCACCGTTTCGCCGGTGCGGAGCAGTTCGAGCAGCCGGTCCCACGCCTTGCGGTGGCCGGCGAAGCGGAACGACAGTTCGACGTCGCCGTTTTCGTTTTCCAGTTCGGCGACCGTCGCTTCGACGGCGTCGCCCGGTTTCACGTCGTCGTACACGCGTGAGGGATCGGCGATTTCCCGGCCGCGCACCACGCCGGCGCGATACCCTTCGATGTCGATTCGGATTTCGTTTTTCGAGACCGAGATCACGGTGCCTTTCACCACGTCGCCCGCCTTCGGAATGCCGAGGAACGTCTTATCGGCGAGCAGCGTTTTCAAGTCCGGTTGATTCGTCATAAACAAAAAAATGGTTTTAGCCGCACCGGCGTTCGCCCGTGCAGCCGCCCTCATCGCTACAGCGATGGGGGACTGATGAATAAGGATCAGGGCGAGTATAAAGGACGGCGCGTATTTTGGCAAGGGACGATCTCTGTTACACTGAAAGGGCCTATGACCCCGCGACACGCACGACATCCGCACGCCTCCATGCTCGAGCTTTTGCGCATGGCGATCGACCGGCTTCCGCCGACGTTTTCCGCGGACAAGAAGAAGCGCTACGCCAAGCAGCTCGACGGCTTCCTGAAGAATCCGAAGGCGTCCTATGAGGAGATCCAGGACGTGATCGCCGCGCTCGGCAAGGAGTCGTGGGCGTTCCGGAAAGCGTACGAAGAGATGTACGACCGGTACGGCCGCGCGTCGGAGGAGGCGAACCTGCTTGAGAAGCTCGACCGCGACGTGCGGGAAAAGTACGAGCGGTTCGTCCACGAAGGGGGGAAGATCAACCATATCGAGTCGGCAAAATCCGCGGACGATCTGCGTAATCCGTCGCCGTTCGAGCGGTACTTCACGCCGGAAGAGAAATTCGTGATCGAGCAGGCGCTGCTCGCTGCGCGGGACGCGGCGCGCGCGGAGATCGACGCGCTCGTGCTCGACAAAAAGAAGGATGAATACCAGGCGCTCGTCGCCGAGTACAAGAAGCGGCAGAAAACGATCATGGAGAAGCTCGACGGGCTGCGCAAACTCGCGTCGGTGAGCGCGAAGTGGGAACCGGCGATCACCGACCGCGTCCGCACGATCGAGGAGGGGTGGTCGGTCGTCGAACAGGGCGCGGACGCCGAGGAGCTTGAACGCGAAACCGAATATTGGCAGGGGACGCTCGAGGCGTTTTTGCACGCCTGACCGCCCTTCACTTTTCGGAGGCGCCATGCTATCGTTGCACCCGTTATGAACGTCACTTGGCACGGATTTTCGTGCTTCAGAATCAGCGAATCGCGCACCGGCGGGGAGGTGGCGCTCGTCACCGATCCGTACGCGCCGGAGAGCGGCATGAAGCTGTCGCGCAGTTTTGCCGCGGACATCGTCGCGGTGAGTCATGACGACAGCCGGCACGACAACGCCGCGGCGGTCGGCGGCGACCCGTTCGTCATCACCGGCCCCGGCGAGTACGAAGTGAAAGACATTTTCGTCACCGGCATCCCGACGGACCGCAACACCATCTATTACATCACGGTCGGCGACATCCACATCGTGCACCTCGGCGCGCTGGGCCGCGCGCTCGAAGAACGCGATCTCGAACAGCTCCACAACGTGGATATCCTGTTCGTGCCGGTCGGCGGGGGCGACGTGCTCGCCGCCAAGCAGGCCGCCGAAGTGGTCGGCCAGCTCGAGCCGCGCGTCATTATCCCGATGCACTATAAGACGCCGGGGATGGACGCGAAGCTCGACGGGGTGGAACCGTTTCTGAAGATCATGGGACTGGGGAAGCCGGAGGCGCTGCCGAAATTGAAGATCGCCGCGAAAGACCTGCCGCAGGAAGAGATGAAGATCATCGTGTTCGAACCGCAATGACGCATCAGCTCGACCATCGCGAACATCAGAAGAAGCACGTCGTGCTGTGGGCCGCCGTCGCCGCGACGATGGCGGTGATCGTCGCGCTGTGGGTCATCCTGCTGCCGCTCCAGCTCAAGAAAGCGCGCGCCGCATGGACCCAGAACGCGCCGCATTGGGGGGTGGTCCAGACGAAGTCGCCCGCGACGTCGTGGAGCGAGGAGATGGCGAAGATCCGTGGCGAGATCGACGCCGCCGAGCGGCAGACGGTCGGGAGCGGCGCCGCGTCCGCGCAGGTCGACCTGCTGCGCCAGAAGATAGAAGCCGCAAGCCAGACGAACGCCGAACAGACCCATTGATATGGCAGCGAACGCCAAGAAAAATCAGCAGCCGTCGGAATTGCCGGAACTTCTCGGCAAGATCACCCCGCGCTCCATCAGCGACGAGGTGCAGGAGTCGTATCTCGACTACGCGATGTCCGTCATCATCGGCCGCGCGCTGCCGGACGTGCGCGACGGCCTGAAGCCGGTGCACCGCCGCGTGCTGTACGGGATGTGGAACATCGGCCTGAAGCCGTCGGCGAAGTTCAAAAAATCCGCGTTCGTGGTCGGCGAAGTGATGGCGAAATACCATCCGCACGGCGACGCGGCGATTTATGACACGCTCGTCCGTCTCGCGCAGGATTTCTCGATGCGCCACCCGCTCGTCACCGGCCAGGGAAACTTCGGCTCCATGGACGGCGACGGCGCCGCGGCGATGCGCTACACCGAATGCAAACTGGCGCCGATCGCCGAGGAGATGATGCTCGACATCGAGAAGGAGACGGTCGACTTCTCGCC
>CAZAPV010000015.1:0-19563 GCA_964487195.1 uncultured Gammaproteobacteria bacterium
TTCGAAGTCGGGATCGTGGTGTTGCGCTCGATCAGTTTCGTCATCACCCCGCCGAGCGTTTCGATGCCGAGCGACAGCGGCGTCACGTCGAGCAGCAGCACGTCCTTCACCTCGCCCGCGAGCACGCCGGCCTGCACCGCGGCGCCGGCCGCGACCACTTCGTCCGGATTCACGCTGATGTTCGGTTTCTTGCCGAAGAATTTTTCGACCGCCGCAAGCACCATCGGCATGCGCGTCATCCCGCCGACCATCACCACTTCGCTGATCTCGCCGGTCGAAAGTTTCGCGTCCGCGAGCGCCTTCTTGCACGGTTCGAGCGTTTTCTGGACGAGATCGCCGACCAGCTCCTCCAGTTTCGCGCGGGTCACTTTCATCACGAGATGCTTCGGCCCGGTCGCGTCCGAGGTGATGAACGGCTGGTTGATCTCGGTTTCCATCGCGGTTGAAAGTTCGATCTTCGCCTTCTCCGACGCCTCCTTGATGCGCTGAAGCGCGAGCACGTCCTTCGACAGGTCGATCCCCTCCTGCTTCTTGAATTCGCCGATCACCCAATGGATGATGCGCTGGTCGAAGTCGTCGCCGCCGAGGTGCGTGTCGCCGTTCGTCGCTTTCACTTCGACGGTGTCTTCGGCGATGTCGAGCACGGAGACGTCGAACGTGCCGCCGCCGAGGTCGTAGACGACGATCTTGCCGCCTTTCTTTTTATCGAAACCGTACGCGAGCGCGGCCGCGGTCGGTTCGTTGATGATCCGTTTCACGGTGAGTCCCGCGATCTCGCCCGCGACTTTGGTCGCCTGACGCTGCGCGTCGTCGAAGTACGCCGGCACGGTGATCACCGCTTCGGTGATCTTCTCGCCGAGCTTTTCCTCCGCATCGGCTTTCAATTTCTGGAGCACCATCGCGGAGATCTCTTCCGGTGAATATTCCTTGCCGGACATCAGCACTTTGACGCCCGTGCCGCTCTGCACGAGCTTGAACGGCAGCATTTTCTGCTCGCGCTGCACTTCGGAGTCGTCCCAGCGTCGGCCGATCAGCCGCTTGATGGAGTACAGCGTGTTCTGCGGATTCACCACCGACTGGCGCTTGGCGAGCTGGCCGACCAGCCGTTCGCCGGTCTTCGCGACCGCGACGACCGACGGCGTGGTGCGCGCGCCTTCCTTGTTTTCGATGATTTTCGGCTGGCCGCCTTCGATGATGGCGACGCAGGAGTTCGTCGTTCCGAGATCGATTCCGAGAATTTTTGGCATAAATTTATTCAGCGACGATTACTTTTGCGGGACGTAACACTTTTTCGTGGAGCGTGTACCCCGGTTCTAAAATTTTGATCACCGTGCCGGGCGGGGCGCCTTCCCGTTTCTCGGCGAGCATCGCTTCGTGGCGCGACGGGTCGAACGGGATGCCCTCCTCCTCGATCGGCGCGATCCCCGCGCGGCCGAGCAGCGCTTCGAGCTGCGTCCGGACGTGGCCGATCCCCTCCATCCATTGCTCGACCGCCTTCGGATCCGCCGCGCTCGGCCGATGGCCGTCCGCTTTTTTGAAACCGTCGAGCACCGGAAGCAGTTCCGCGATCAGCGACGCGGCGGCGTACTTCGCGAGCTCGCCCTGCATCCGCTCGCTGTCGCGCTTCAGGTTGGCGTAGTCGGCCTTCGCGCGCTTCCATCCTTCCAGGTACTCGTCCCGCTCCGCCGTGATTTTTGCGATATCGTCTTCCATAATTAATTATGCAAGGTGTTCAAGAAGATGATGCACGTAGCGCATCAGCGCGACGTTCGCGTCGTAGTCCATGCGCGTGGGCCCGAGGATCCCGATCGTCACTTCGCCGAAACCCGGCACGTCGCAGGCGGCGAGTACCGAACTCAAACGCGGGCCGAACGGATTCTCGTCGCCGATGAACACGTCGACGTCCGCCCGATGGCGGCGGCCGACGTCGGTCATCGCCGCGTCGGCGTCGTCGAAGGCACGCGAAAGCGTTTCGATCAGGTCGGATTCGCGGAACTCCGGCTTGCGCACGAGGTTGCCCATGCCGATGAGGTGCGCGTCGTCCCCGAAGCTCCAGAACACCGTCTCGTCGGTGAGCGCGGCAACCGCTTTGGCGAACGACTTGATCGCCGCGGTGGCGTCCGCCTCCCATTCGGCGAGCGCGGTCTCGATCCGCTTGCGCCGGCTTGCCGCGATCTCGGCGCGGTTTTCGTCCACGAACTGCTCGACGTAAAAACGGTATCCGCGATCCGTCGGGATGCGGCCGGCCGAGGTGTGCGGCTGCTCGAGCAGGCCGCGCGTTTCGAGATCGGCCATGTCGTTCCTGATCGTCGCCGGCGACACGTCGAACCGCGAGGCGATCGCTTCCGAGCCGACCGGCTCCGCGGTGCGCAAATACTCCCGCACCACGGCGCGGAACACCTGTTTTTGCCGCTGTTCTGCCGCATTCGGCATAGGTCTCCAGATTAGCACTCATCCTTCCTGAGTGCCAGTGGCAGTATAGAACCGCCGCTGAAAACGTCAAGGGTGTAATTAAAAAATCCGCCTTGAGCTTGTCGAAGGGCGGATTTTTAGAAGCATTACTTGCGGACGACGAGGAATCGATAGTGCCCGCTCCAGCGACTGCCGGAGATCGTCCAGATCAGACTCAGCTTGCGCTCGCCGCCGTGCTCATCGAGATACGGGACGTGGCGGACGTCATCGTCGAACCAGGAAGAGCCGAGGGCGATGATCGAGAACTGTCGCCGCAGCTCCGGATGCTTCGCACCGAAGGCGAGAAGCTCGGGGAGCGTTGCCGTCCGATAAGCCATCCGATCGAGACGATCCTCGACCTCCGAGGTCCGCAGCTCCGCATTATTGAAATGCACGATCTCGAGGTTGATCGGAACTGCGCCCTTTCCCTTGACCGGAAAGTGGACGGTGTTGATGTCCGAGTTCGTCGAGTCGTAGGAACCGGCGGCGATCATCTCGTCGAGCGTCTTCGAGTAATCGACCGTGACCGATCCGACGACTGTCTTTTCATCGTGTGTACACGCACCCGCGAACAGGGCGAACATTGTCAGCAGAACGAACATCGCGAAACGTTGCATCGGTTGTCTCCTTTGTTGGGAAGGACCTGCGCTGTTCTTATCGGTTTTTCGTCGCGGTGTCAACACATCTGACCCTTTGGTGTCAGGCACCAAAGTGCCAGGCACCGGAGCACCGGATTCCCGCGCATCAAAAAACCCCGTCCTTCACGAAGGACGGGGTCTGATAATCTTAGCTCTGCAGTTCGTCGGTTTCTTTGTCTCCCCCGCCGTTCGAGACGTGGTTGATGTCGTGGAGCAGCACGTTTTCGACGAAGATGCCGCGCGGGTAGAAGATCCGTTCCAGTTCGTTCTTCGTTTCGACCTCCACGGCGTCGCGGCGCGTGGTGCAGATGTCCTGGTGGTTGTAGCGCGAGGCGATCATGCGCACGCGGCTGCGGATCGTCGGACGGACGATCTTCGACACGAAATCCTCGCCGACGTTCTGCCAGATCACCGGCACCTGGTTGATGTCGAGCCGGAGCAGCACGGTGCCTTCGATGGAGATGCGCTTGCCGTCGAGCGTCTGCGCGACGATCGGGGTGTCGCCGAGCGACTGTTCGTTCTCCGGGTTGAATTTGCGGCTCACCGAATACTCGAGCGTCTGCGTGTTGAACAGCTTCGCTTTCTGCCAGAACGGGATCTTCAGATGGAGTCCGGGGGTGAGCACTTTCTTCAACACGCCGCGGCCGAGGTCGTACACGCAGGCGACGTAGCCCGGCGGGACGTAAATAAACAGGCCCTTGAGGACGTCCTCAACGACGAACGAATACATGATCTTATCGAGACTGTCGCTCATACCGGATTAGGATAGCACAAAATCGCGGTTTTGGCAATGCTCGGGATCAATGCGCGAGCGGTGCTGGCGGCGGCGCGGAGGTGCGGAACAGCAGTTTGCGCAGCGCGAAGATGGTCATCGAGAACAGCATGGAAGTAAGAATGAACAGCGATTTGACCATCGGCAGGATGAACAGCGCGACGAACGTGAAGATCGGGAACAGGAACAGGTACATCACGTCGGAACGTTTGATGAGATGTTCGCGCTGCTTCTGCTCGGTGTAAATCTGCAGGAACAGCAGCACCGCGACGACCGACGGCCAGAACAGCGTCCGCCGCTCGGCGATGTCGAACCCGAGGAAATTCGTGTTGATCTGGAACGGCATCGACACCCAGGAGTACAGCGACTCTTCGTGCGTAAAACGGATCCCACCGAGGAACGCCTGGTAGAGAAGGACGAGGACGAGCGCCTGAACGCCGAGCACGAGCACCTTGGACCAATAGCTCACCTTCTGCGATTTGAGCAGCTCGCGGATCTTCTCGTCGCGGCGGACGTGATCGGTCTTGAAGTCGCGCTCGATCGCTTCGATCCGTTTGTTCAGCTGTTCGAAACGATAACGGTTGCGCTCCTCGAGCAGCGTGAACGGCAGGAGCACGAGGCGCAGCGCAACGGTGAGTTCGATCACCGCGACGCCGAGGTTGCCATACGCCGGACCGTCGTACAGGAAGATCAGGAAATTGAGCAGCGGGGTGTACAGGAAATCGTGCCAAACGTGGGCCATAATCAGATTATTTTCTTTTCGCGCTCTTCGGCGAGCGCCGCGCTCGCGCCGTCCTTGGCGTCGGAGGCGGCGATCTCGTCGCGCATCGCGAGCAACGCCGCGGAACCGAGGAACAGGAATGCGGACACCAAGAGGAAGATCACGCGGAAGCCGAACCGTTCGGCGAGCACGCCCCCGAGCGCCGCGGTGCCGGCGTAGCCGAGGCCGATCGCGTTGCTGTGGAACATCCATTCCGTCCCTTCGCGGTGGCGGTCGATGTGGCGGGTGAAAATCGCGAGCCACGTCGGTACCTGCATCGCATAGCCGATCCCGTTGATCGTCTCGAACAGGTACACCTGCCACACCTCATGCGCGAAAAAATAATAGAGGAGCGGAACGATGCTGACGATCGTCGTGCCGATCACCATGATCGCGAAGTCATCGCGTTCGCCGCGCCGCGCGTCGATATACGCGGACACCGGCACCTGCACCGCGGATTTCACCACCCAGAAAAGCGTCGTGGCGAAGCCGACGGTGGCGAGCGTCGCGCCCTGGACCTGCGTGGTAAGGAACACCGCGACGATCGGCGAAACGAAGCCGGGCGCCGACACAACCAGGAAATCCGACGAAATCATCGTGAACACGATCTTATTCAGCCCGGTTTTTTTCCACAACTGCATAACGGAAAAATGCCTTTCAGCATCGTTTGCAGTATACCGCGCAAACGGTCAGCCCGCAAACGCGAACTCTCCGGCCGCGCCGATGTTCGCGAGCGCGAGGATCTGTTCTTTCTCTTCGCGCGACAACCGCCGGATCGCGGCCGCGCGGCGTTCCGCGTCGCTCTCGTTCATGTATTCTTCGACATGCGCCAAAAACACCGGGAGCCGCGACTTGGTGTACGGCTTTCCGTCTCCTTCGTTGATCTGCCAAAGCGCGGCGTCGACGTTATTGGTGACGTCGGTGTACAGCGCGCCATCGGAACAGCGGACGATGAACATGTACCAGTGCTGGCATTGCATAGAAAGGTGGTAGTCCCATGGGGATTTGAACCCCAGTTTTCTCCGTGAGAGGGAGACGTCCTGGACCGGGCTAGACGATGGGACCACGTTCGCGTGGTTGCCATGGTAACAGAAAATGCGGGGCGTGTCGAGACGGTTGACGCTCGCGGCCTGGCGTGCTGCAATGCCGCCAGTCCTTTCGACCGTTGGAGGTGACATCGTGAAGAAATTCATCAAGGCGGCGTTTGGTGCGCTGTTGTCGCTGCTCATCCTGGAGTCCGTATTCGTGATCCATGAATACGGCCATCTGCGAGAGTTCCAAAAACGCGGCGTTCCGATCGAAGAGTTCTCACTGGGAGTGGGGCCCGTGGTGTATCACCACCGAGCCGCCTCATTCGTCGTGAATGTCCGGGCGATACCGATCATGGCGTACGTCGCAACGACGGACGAAGGCGGGAAACGTTTCGATGCACAGGGATCTCTCCGAGATAAAATCGTCGTAGATGCAGCGGGCGTGCGCAACAACTTCGTGGCGGGTTTGCTCGTCGTGCTCGTTCTCCAAGCGCTCGGGTGGACGAAAGGCAACCTGTCCGCGCGAGAACTCGCGAAAACGATCGCTGTCACGCCGTGCAAGATCGTGTGCCGTTTCTTCGCATTCTTCATCGGATGCATGACGTTCGGGCGCGTGAACCTTGCAGAGAGATTCCTTCTTTCAACCGGAGGGATCGACCCGACGACGCCGCTCAAGCAGTTCGTCCGCTGGAACCTGATCCTCGGTCTTTTCAACGTGATGCCGTTTCCACCACTCGACGGCGGCCACATCGCGCAAGCGATGTTGTCCTCAACGGGAAATCACCTGCCGGATATCCCGAGTTTCCTGTGCATCGTCCTGTTCGTGGCATTCTACATGACCGCTAACATGCAGAATATACGAGTACTCGAAATCGAGCTGGAATCGTAAAACTCCCTTTCGGGAGTTTTTTGCTACTGTGGAAAAATTCTTTGCTCGGCTGACGATCATCTGGTATTCTTACACTAAGTTAATTTTTATAACGTGAGGAATATGCAAATTCTCATTGCGATTCTCATCGTCATCCTGGCTGGCGGTGGCGCGGCAGCCGCCGCGGAAAACGCCAAGCCCGGAGACGCCTTGTACGGTTTCAAGGTGAACGTGACCGAAGAGGTCCGTTCCGCGCTCGCGTTTTCGGCGCAGGCGAAAGCCGGGTGGGAGAGCGAGCTCGCCGGACGGCGGCTTGACGACGCGGAGGAAGTGACGGCGAACGCGACGCTCGACGCCGACACGCGGGCGCAGCTCGAAGAGAACTTCAAGCGGCACGCGGACAGCGTCGAGGCCCGCATCAAGGATCTGGAAGACGTCGATCTGAACGCCGCGGCCGACTTGAGCGCCAACTTCGAAACGTCGCTCGACGCGCACGCGAAGATTCTCGCCATGCTCGCCGCAAAGGCGGATGGCGCCGAGAAAACCGAGGTCGAAGCGATGGAACGGGACGTCGCTGACGAACAAAAGCAGGCGTCGGATCTTCGCGCCGAGGTGGAAGAAAAAGTGAGCGCCGAAGCGAACGCCGACGTCCAGGCCGCGGCGGAAGGCAAAATGAAAGCGGCGGAAAACAAGATCGCCGAAGTGCGCAAGTTCCTCGGTGACATGAAAGTGAGCCTCGGCGCGGCCGCGACGGCGCAGGCCGAAGCGCGGCTTGCGGTCGCCGACCAGACGCTCGCGGACGGAAAGGCGAAGCTGGACGCCAAAGCGTATGGCGACGCCTTCAAACTGTTCTCGGCGGCCCTCCGCATCGCGCAGGAGGCGCAAATGCTGGCCACGGCTCGATTGGACATGCGCCTTGATCTCGATCTCGACGGCGCCGGCGCCGTGGACCAGAAGACCGAGGGCAGCGTCCAAGGCGAACAGAACGCGGAAGTGAAAACCGGCGGAAGCGGCGCCGGAATCAACGCGAACGCGAACGTCAACGTGAACGTCCACGTCAACGCTCCCGGTCTCTAAAGACGCCGTCGATCCAAAAACACCCCGACATTTTGTCGGGGTGTTTTTTATTGACACGGACGGACCTATATGCTGTACTGTCGCCAGTTCCTTCCACCCGCACGAAAGGAGTCACGATGGAACTGCGAAACCATGGACGGGCCGCCCGGCTGTACTACTGGTCGGCCGAAGTCTTCGACCAATTCCTCCACTGCGAATTCGGCTACAGCCGCACGCAGACGAACCTGTGCGCATACTGCCGCACGGTGTTCCTCTGGATGCCGCTCGCGCTCACGATCAACGCCGCGACGCTCGCGCTCACCGTGTACGCGACCGTCGCCTATCCGATCATCCTGTTCGGCTTCAAGGCATGGGGCATCACGGTCGTCGCGCTCGCCGCCGCAGCTGGGATAATCGCCCTGCGCGTTCGCGAAAACAAGCGCGTCGCTGCCGTAGCCGACGCACCCGCAAAATCTTCCACGCAACCGCAACCGACGGAACCGGGGATTGCCGCGATCATCGGGCTGCGCCTGATGGCGGCGAAAAGCAAGGTCTGCCCGCTCATCACGTTCACCGAAGAGACGGAGGAGGTGTTCCAATGAACATCGTGCGAAAAGTGCCGGAGTACGTGTTGCCGATCGGCCTGGTCATAGTCGTCGGCGTCATAAGCCTCCTTCTCATACTCCTCGAGTTCGCCGGCAACTATGCGATAAACTCCCATCGGGAGTCCCCGCCGGTCACGTGCACGCCGACAAAACAGACGGTCGTCGGCGATACGGGAGCTTTCGCGGTCGAATTCGACTGCGGCGGCAAACCGGTCGCCGTATCGAACGGCGAACTCCTCGTGAAGTACTTCAACAATCCGGGTCCGATCACCTGCCGCGTCGACGGCAACGGGAACGGGACCTGCGATCCGCGTCCGTAATCTTAAAACGTCCCGACTTCGTCGAGGACGTTTTTTTGTACTTATTCGCTTGCGCTCACCAGCAGTTTTTTCGCGTCGAGCGGTTCGGCCATCAGCTCCTCGACGATCCGTTCCATCCGCATCCCGCGCGACCCTTTGACGAGCGCGATGTCGCCGTGGCGGATGCGCTCTTTGATGAAATGCGCCGCCTCTTCATTCGAACCGAAGTGGAACACGCGGTCCTCGGAAACGCCGGCGACGCGCGCCGCGTTCGCCGCTTCGGCCATCCGTTCGCCGAGGAAGACGAGGACGTCCGCGGTCTCGGCCGCTTTTTTGCCGACCAACCGGTGGCCTTCGGCGGACGCGGATCCGAGTTCGAGCATGTCGCCGAGCACCGCGAAGCGCGTCGCGTTCTCAGCCGCCGGCAGTTCTCGCAGCGCCGCGAGCGCGGCCGCGGCGGAGCGCGGCGCGGCGTTGTACGTGTCATCGATGATCACCGTCCCTTTGATGCCGGGGATCGCGCGCATCCTGCCGGGCGGGCCTTCGTAGGTGCGCAGCGCGTCGGAAATTTCAATCAGATGCATCCCTTTGCGAAGGCCGACCGCGATTGCCGCGAGCGCGGCGGAGATCGCCTGGCGGCCGAGCACGTTCGGCAAAAAGAACGGCACGACGCTGCCGTCGGCCGCGACTTTGAAATGCGTGCCGCACTCCGCATCCGCGGCGCACGCGTACGTCACCGACTCATCGAGTGCGCGCACGGCCGCCTCTCCGTGGAAACCGAAGCTGACGACGTTCGCTTTCGTCTTTTCGCGCATCGCCCACACCCGTTCATCGTCGCGGTTCAGCACCGCGAGGCCGCTCCTCGGCAGCCGTTCGATCACCTGGCGTTTTTCTTTCTGGATCGCGTCGGTCGAACCGAAAAATTCGTAATGCGACTCCCCGACCGCGGTGACCACCCCGATCGACGGCGGCGCGAGGTTCACCAGATACGCGATGTCGCCCGGATGATCCGCCGCCATTTCGAGCACGAGCGTGCCGGGATAGTCCTTCGCGCCGAACGCCGCTTCGCGCCACCCGGCGAACAGCGCGCCGATCCAGCCGAACGGCGACGTCCCTGCGGACGGCACGCCGAGGATCGTGAGCGGGACGCCCAGTTCGGTGTTATAATTCTTCGGACTGACGCGCACCGCGAACTTCGCCGCGAGCACGGCGCCGATCGCCTGCTTCGTGGACGTTTTGCCGACCGAACCGGTCACCGCCACGATCTCCGGTTTTTCCCGCGCAAGGACGCGCCTCGCGAATCGCGCGAGCGTGTTCACCACGAACGTCTTCATCATACTCAATGCCGGTCAGGCGGAATTTCCATGTATTGTAGCAAAAATTTCGCGATATCGCCAAAGAGCGGGCCGGCGGACGACTCGGCCCATTGCACGTCTTTCGGCCGCACCATTTTGACGAGCATGACGAACGCGGGATGCTCGAGCGGCGCGAATCCGACGAACGAGCCGATCGACGCGTCCTTCTCGTATCCCTGGCCGTCCGCTCTCGGGATCTGCGCGGTGCCGGTCTTGCCGGCGACGTAGTAGCCGGGGACCGCGGCGCGCTTGCCGTGGCCGTGTTCGACGACGTCGACGAGCATCGCGGAAACGAGCGCGGCGGTGCGCTTCGTGATCACCTGCCGGACGACGCGCGGCTGCGTCTCGTCGGTCGTTCCGTCCGGACGGCGCACTTCACCCACGATGTACGGTTTCATCAGTTTGCCGCCATTCGCGATCGCGCTGACCGCCGAGATCATCTGGATCGGCGTGACCGAAATTCCCTGGCCGAACGACGACGTGGCGCTCCAGATCTCCCCTTTCTTGGAGAGCGCGTCGACGTTCCCCGGCGATTCCGTGGACAGTTCGATGCCGGACGTCGCGCCGAACCCGAAATCCTGGACGTATTTTCTGAACGCGTCCGGCCCGAGCTGCCGCACGACGAAAATCGTGCCGGTGTTGAGCGACTCGTCGAGCACCTGCATCATCGTCTGCGTGCCGTGCGCCTTCAAGTCGGAATTGCGGATCGTGTACGGGCCGATCGTCACCGCGCCGGTGTCTTCATACGTCGTATTCGGCGACACTTTGCCGGCGTCGATTCCGGCGGCCATGGTGATCGGCTTGAAGATCGAGCCCGGTTCGTACGGAGCGAAGATCGAGGCGTTGTTGAACGCATCGAGATTCGCGACGTTCGAAAAATCGTTGGGATCGAAATCAGGGACGTTGCACATCGCGAGGATCGCGCCGGTTTGCGGGTTCTCGATGATCAGGCTGCCGGAATCCGCGCCGTGCTTCGCGACCGCCGCCCGCAATTTTTCGCAGGCAACATACTGGATGTTGCGGTCGATCGTGAGCGTGATGTCGTCGCCGCCCGTCGCCGGACTGAACGCGTGGCCCGCCGCGCCGATCCAGCCGCCGAGCGGATCCGCCGCGAGCGTGCCGCGCGTGCCGGTGAGCTCATCGTTCCAATATCCCTCGACGCCGTAGCGTCCGGTGCGTTCCCCCTTTTCGTCGGAGCCGACGAAACCGACCACCTGGGAGAGATCGTTCTTCTCGGGATAGTAGCGATACTGTTCGCTCGCGAAACCGATCCCTTTGATGCCGAGCGCCTTTACCTGCGCGACGAGGTCGTCCGCCGCTTTTTTCTTCAATGGGACGTACGCCGTGTTCGGACGGGTGAGCCGTTCGAGCAGATCCGCCTCGTCGCCGCCGAGGAGCGGGGTGAGCGTTTTCGCCGCGGCCGGGGCATCTTTGATCTGCCGCGGATCGGCGTAGACGTCGGACAACTCCTTGTTCACCGCGGCGGCGAACCGGCCGTCCGGCGACTTCGGATCCTGCACGTAGATCGCGCCGCGCTGGGGAAACAATTGGTGGAAGATGTCGTGTTCGTTGGACGCGAGCGCGGCGTAAAAATCGTGGGAAAGCACCTGCAGCGCGAACAGCCGTTCGCAAAGGAGAAGGATGCCGAAAATCGCCGCGGCGGCGAAAATGCGCAGCCGCCGATCCGGGAGCGACGATCGCCCGCGCGCATGCTGTCCCCGACGAAACATGGACGCCATAGATCAAAACTTGCCGCCGGTAAAATCGAACAGCAGACCGGGCCCAGTCGGATTGCGGCCGGCCTTCACTTCGTCGCCGTCGTTCATCCCGTCGCCGTCGGTGTCGGGATTCATCGGGTCGGTGCCGTAGAAACGCTCAAGGATGTTCGAAAGGCCGTCATGATCCGGATCCTGATCGCCGGACGACGGCGACGAAATCTGCAGCCCTCCGCTGCTCGCGACCGCCGCGCCGCGCGGCGCCGCGCCGTTCTCGGCGAGCGGCAGATGCGCGTGCGCGGAGAGGCCGGGCAGGAGCGAGGCGAGCACGTCGGTCACGTCCTCGACGCCGTCCGGCGCCGCCGCAGCCGCGGGAATATCGCGCGGCGAAACATTGATCGTAAGCGACAACGTGCCGCGATTCGTTCCGTCGTCATGCCGGAACCGGAGCCGCATCCGCGCGAGGTACGCGTCGCGTTTGTCGATCCACAGCTCGCCATCCTCCGGGATGAAATTGGCGAAAAACCGGTCCGCGGCGATCCGTTCCTTGTTCGTCAGATCGCGGCCGATGCGCTTGGTTTCGAAACGGATGTAAAAATCCTTGAAAAAGAGCAGCTCCGGCGTCACTTTGTAATGGTACGTCGAAACGCCGCCGAGCGTTTCGTCATGGAGCCGTTCGTCGACGAGCAGGAACGGAGTCGCGCGGAAATCCTCGACGAGCTGCCGTTCGTCCTCCGCGCTGATCGGCGGATAGTCGCCGCCGACCGCGGGGAGCGCGGTGAGCGAGAGAAGACGCGCCACGTCGATGCGCAGCCATCGGTTCTTGAAGTCCGCGAAGTGGAGCGCGCCGACCTGATCCGGAAGCGCGCTGAAATTGAAAAAATTGCCGCTCCCGACGCGGACGTACCGTCCGTCGAACGCGAGCGGGGAATCCGCGCCGAGGCGGAGCGAGAATCGCTGATCCGCGAGCGGTTTCGCCGGATCGCGGCGGTCGAACGACCCGGACGAATCGAACACGACGTTCTTCGTCCCTTCATAGCGGACGTCGGCGTCGATGACGAAATCATCCGCATTCGCCATCCGCCACTGCATCAGCTGCACGATCTCCGATGATTGCGGCAGGAGCAGGAAAAAGAGCGACGCCGTCGCCACGCCCGCGAGAGAGATGAAGATGACGATCAGCACGGAGACGTTGGCGTACCACTTTTTCATAGGTCAGCCGCCCGCTTTCGGACGGTGGGCGAGCGCGGGGAGCGGCGTCGCGTGGGCTGGCGCCGCGATCGCCGGCGCGTCGTTCCATTTTTCAAACTCCAGATAGATGGAGGAGATGCCGGCGGCGGCGTTCTCCACGGTGACATCGACGCGGCGGAACCGTCCGGAATTTTTATCGATCCATGCCTCGACGGTCACGGGATGCGTCGCGGCGTCGGCGCGCACCTTCTGTTCCTCGGCCGGGGACAATGCGGCGCCGCGCAAAAATGCGAGCGCGTCGACCGCGAGATCGGCGGCGGCGTCCGGATCGATCGCGACGGTGTAGTGCCACGCCGATGATCCATTCACGAACTCGCTCGGAGACGTCTTGATGATCGCGTACGGCGCGCCGGCGATCGCGAACGCGCGCAGCGTCCGCCACGCGACGAGCGCGTCGTTCGGTCCGGAAGGAGCGCCCGCATCCGCGCCGAACATCGCGGCGAACGTCTTGCCGTCGATCGCGTACCACGCACCGTCCACGACGTCATTCTTGAATTTTCCCGCGGTCGCCGCGCCGCCGCTGAACGACACGTACGCCGCGCCATCGGCGGGTGCCGCGAACTGCACCGCCACGTTCGCCGGACCGGCGCTCTTCACCCCCTGGCTGAGCGCGAGCCGGCCGCGCACGCTCGGCAGCCGCGTCGCAGCGACGTTCGCGTCAAACGTACCGGCCATCACGATCGGCACCACCGCGTCGTCCGCCGCGCCGGGATGGACGATCGACGGCGGCGCGAACGCGCCGACGGTGATCGCCGCCGAAAACGCGTCCGCGGATTCAAGATTCCGGAGCGCCTTCGCGAACACGATCTCCGGCCGCGCCGGGTTGCCGAACGCGACGAGCGCCGCGAGCCCCGAGGCGAGGGCGATGAAAATGGCGATGATCCTGAATTTTTTCATGCGTCGGGAAGATATTTTTTGTTCCGCAGATGGATCGGCACCGGGTCGTTCTGCGTCTCCATGACGCGCCGTTTCACCTCCCCGTAGGCGGTGTACAGCGCGTTGGATTTCGGCGCGCGGGCGAGATAGATGACCGCCTGCGCGAGGCAGACGTCGCACTCCGGCATCCCGAGCTGATGCGCCGCCTGGAACGCGGCGTTCGCCTGGACGAGCGCCGTCGGATCCGCGAGGCCGATGTCTTCGGACGCGAAACGGATGAGCCGCCGCGCGACGTAGAGCGGATCCTCCCCCGCTTCGAGCATCCGTCCGAGCCAGTACAGCGCCGCGTCCGCGTCCGAACCGCGCATGCTTTTGTGCAGCGCGGAGATCAGGTTGTAATGCTCTTCGCCGGATTTGCCGTACAGGAGGTGCGACCGTTTGACGACCGCGGCGACCCCCTCGCGCGTCAAGTGTACCACGCCGCCGCTCGCCCGGTCGACGCCGATTGCGGCGGATTTGACCGCGAGTTCAAGCGCGCCGAGCGCCACCCTCGCGTCGCCGTCCGCGACGTCGGCGATGAACCGGAGCACGCCATCGTCCGCCGCCATCTTCATCGCGCCGAGACCGCGCCGTTCGTCCGCGAGCGCGCGCTCCAGAAGCCGCACGATATCTTCAGGATTCAGTTTGTGCAGCACGAACACGCGGCTGCGCGACAGGAGCGCGGCGTTGACCTCGAACGACGGATTCTCGGTGGTCGCGCCGATCAGCACCACGGTGCCGTCCTCGACGTACGGCAGGAACGCATCCTGCTGGGCTTTGTTCCAGCGGTGGATTTCGTCGACGAAGACGATCGTGCGCTCGCCGTGCAACTGCAGCCGTTCCTGCGCCTCGACCACCATTTTGCGCAGCTCCGCGACCCCGCTCGCAACCGCGGAGAGCGCCACGAACCGCGATTTTGTCATGCGCGCAATCACCCGCGCGAGCGTCGTCTTCCCGGTCCCCGGCGGCCCCCAAAAAATCATCGACGGCACCTCGTCGCTTTTTATCAGCGTCCGGAGCGCGCTCCCAACGCCCACCACGTCCTGTTGGCCGACGAACTCGTTGAGCGATTCGGGGCGCATCCGATCGGCGAGCGGCCCCTCCTTCTGCAATTGTCGCGCCGCCTTGTAGGCGAACAGATCAGCCATAGTTCTTTTCTTTGTACCTCTCCGGGAGTGAAAATGCGAGACACTTGCGGTTTTCCGACGGGCTGCTAGAGTGTCCGGGTTCCTTCCACAAAGGAGAACCCGATGAATCCGAACAGAGTCGTCCTCGTCGTGCTGTGCACCATGCTCGTCTCGGGCGGCCTCGGCGTCGCCGCGGGCATCACCGCTTCGCGCATCGAAGCGAAACATCAACAGGGGGCGCCGAAGAACGCCGCGGAGCTCAAGGCCGCGCGCAATCTGGTGTGGCGCACCTGGAACAACGACGCCTCCGTCCCGCAGGCCGCGCCGGAAGTGACGATCGGTCTGGCGCTCGCGTTCTTGCTGAAAGACGACGCCACGGCCGATGATCGAGCGGAGGGATTGGGCGTCTACGGCTCGAAGGCCGCCGCGGTTCTGTCCGATGAAGAAAAAGGGGCGATCTATTCCGCGCTTCTCGCCGGCGACGGACAGGAACGCGCCCGCGCCGTCCGCCGGCTGGTCGTCGCGGACCGCACCGCCGCGCAGCTCGTCGAGAGCGTGCTCGCGGACGAAACGCGCGTTAATCTCCTGCTCGCGGGAAAACCGATCCCGCTCGAGTGATCTCTCTCCAACGTCCCGTAATCTTGCGGGACTTTTTGTTATCCACAATTCGGGGACAGTCCCCGATGTGGGGATAACAACGAAAAATCCCCCACGCAAGGTGAGGAATTTTTGGTCGGGGCGACAGGGATTGAACCTGCGGCCTCTCGTGGGCTTCGCGGTCTGGCGATTCGCCGCATGGTCGGGGCGACAGGGATTGAACCTGCGGCCTCTCGGTCCCGAACCGAGCGCACTACCACTGTGCTACGCCCCGACCATGCGGCAAACTCGAAATGAACGCCAGACATCGCTCCGCCCGTCTCGCCGTCTCGGACTGAAGCAGTTCAGTCCTCGTTCCGGCTCGACTCCGCTCACCGAGCGCACTACGGTGACCTGCGAGCGAAGCGAGCGGACTAAGAAGGGTCCGCTATGGCGGACACATCTCACCGAAAGCCGCACCATCGCGGCTTACCACTGTGCTACGCCCCGACGGTGCACCCAGCATAAAGCACGACTGAAGATTAATCAAGAGGCTTGACATACACCGCAAATTCTGCTACCTTGTCCGCACCTTGCCCGAACCGTCAGGCGTACAACGGAGGAAAAAATGATCAGCTGCCCCGAGGGAAAGTGCAACTACAAGACGCAGGTGCGCAGCAGGATGGAGGAGCACAAGCGCAACACCCGCCACGGCTACGAGAAGCGGGCGAAGGAGTCCCGCGCCCACCTCGCCACCCGAAAGAAGAAGTCCAAGTAGTCTCATCTCACGCCCCGGCATCCGCCGGGGCATTTTTTTGTTGACAATCCATCCTGCTCCTGCGGTAATGACGACCTGTTCCTTCCACAAAGGAGACCGACAATGGCAACCGATGGACAGGATCCGCCGCCTTGTACCGACAGAGAGCTGATCGAGCACGGAGTGACCGTCTTCGTCACGCACAGTATTCCATCGAACGCGATGGAAGGATGGGTGATCAAGATCAGGGAACGCTCCGGTCAGCGCGTCGATTGGTGCTTCAGTTGCGGACGCGCCGGAGTGTTCGCGCTCGGCGACCTCGACAAAGTGCGCGCAGCGCTCGCGGCATTGATGCCCGAACATGACCGCCTACTCAACGACGCATTGCGCAAATACGGATTCCGCGTCGTTGACGGCCGGTACGAACGGCTGGAACAAAATCGGCAGGAGGTGTATGCTGTGTCCATGACGTCCGATCTCCACGCATTCGTCAAAGAATCGCTCGCCGCGAAGATCCCGCGCGAAAAAATCCGCGCGGTGCTCCGCGACGCCAAATGGCAGGACGATGAAATCAACGCCGCGCTCGAACTGTACGCCGACGTGGATTTCCCGGTGCCGGTGCCGAAGCGCAAACCGTACCTGTCGGCGCGCGAAGCGTTCATCTACCTGGTGCTGTTCCTGTGCCTGTACATCAGCGCGTTCAGCTTCGGGTCGCTGCTGTTCGACTTCGTGAATCGCTGGGTGCCGGACGCGCTCCATCCGTCGTCAACCGACCTGTCGAGCATCCGGATGGCGGTCGCGTCGCTGATCGTCGCGTTCCCGCTGTACCTGTGGCTGTCGACGGTGATGGCGAAGGCGATCCGCCGCGATCCGGACAAGAAGGGCTCGAAGATCCGCAAGTGGCTCACCTACATCACGCTGTTCGTCGCCGCGGGCGTCATCATCGGCGACCTGATCACGCTGCTGTATAACCTGCTCGGCGGGGAGCTGACGCTGCGCTTCACCCTCAAGGTGCTCGCGGTGCTGCTGATCGCGGGGCTCACGTTCGGCTACTACCTCTGGGACCTTCGCAAGGAGGAAAAAGAAGTATGAAGCCGCAAAAGAACCTGCGCATCTTCGTCGGCGTCGTCGTTGCGATGATCGTCGCGGTCGTCGCGGTCGGCTTGTATCTCGCCGGTTCGCCGGTGGCGGAACGGGATCGGCAGTTCGACCAGGAACGGGTGAACGCGCTCCAGCAGATCGCCTCGGCGATCGACGGGTACTATCTGCGCAACCAGACGCTGCCGGCGTCGCTCGACGACCTCGCCGCGAAAAGCGGCCAGGACTATTCCGTGGGATCGATCACCGATCCGGAGAGCGGCGCGCCGTACGAATATCAGGTGACCGGGAGCGCGACGTACGAACTGTGCGCGACCTTCTCGGTCAGCTCCGTCCCGGAGACTTCCGTCGGGGCGCCGCGAGCCGTTGCGCCGTATCCGACCAAGCCCGGCTATAACCTGTACGATCCCGCCTTCTGGCAGCATGGCCCCGGCAGAACATGCTTCTCGCTCAACGAAGAGGAGCGAGCCGCACCGAGCGCCTGCAGCATCACGAGTCCGTGCCAGGCCGGCCAGAACTGCGTCGTGCTCCCCGGGAAAAAATCCGCGGTGTGCGTCCCGCAGGGCAAGGAATGCCTCGCCGCGCAATGCGCTTCCGGGAAATGCGTCGTCTCCGAAAGCTACCCGGCGCAGATCTCCTGCACGAAATAACCTCGCAACATCGAAGCGCCCCGCAATCTCGCGGGGCGTTTTTTCTCTACTTGACATTTCGCCTGTTTTCCGCTACGGTCGAGCCAGTTCTCTACAACAAGGAGCGACGATGTTCTGGAAACCGCGAAGCATTTTCTCGTTCAGGTTCTGCGTGTTCGATCTCGACGGGACGCTGATCGCGAGCGCCGACGCCGATGATGCCGTGTTCACCAAATTCGCGCGGCCCTACGGCATCCCGGAAGAATCCGCGCGCGAGGTCAACCGTTCAATGCTCGGCTGCCCGGTCGAAGACGCCTACAAGAAGCTGTTCGCCAAACACGGCGTCCCGCTCGCCGATAACGCCGCGAAGGTTCTGGCGAACGCGTTTCAGGAAGAGTTCGGGAGTATCGACGTCCCCTACCTCACCGGCGCGGTGGATCTCGTCCGGCTGCTCCACGAACGCGGCACGAAACTGTTCGTCTCGAGCGCCTCGTCGGACGCGACGGTGCAGAAACGGCTGCGCAAGGAATCGCTGATCGACTGTTTCACGCTCGCACTCGGCTCCACCAGGAAGCCGAAGGGCCAGCGGCATCTCCTGCAATTCGCCGGAACGATCCCCCACACCGCGATCCGCGATCTGTTCAGCGCCAGGAGCTGCTTCTGCGGCGACGGCGAGCAGGACATGCGGATCGGCCGCGAAGCCGAAATGTACACGATCGGCGTCTCCGCGAGCGTCGGCGCGAAACGGATGCGCGCCGCCGGCGCCAGACGCGTCATCGCGTCCGTCGGCGACATGATCGCCGATAAACGATGATCTCAATCCCCCGAAGCCTTGTGCGAAGGGGGATTTTTTATCCGAACGTAAATGCGTACGCGTGGACGCCCGCGTCCAGAAACCGGATGCGCAAGACATGTTCGCCGTACGTTCCTTTCGCGTCGATCAGATCATACAGCCGCTCGTCCTTCACGCGCACCTCCGTGTTCCCGTTTTCTTCGATGATGTCCGCGCCGCGCAGCGCCGCAGGCACCGGCGCGCCGTCCAGGGTAATCTCCGCGCGCACGAACGCGGGCGCGCCCATCACCAGATTGGCGTTGCTCGCGCTGTAGCGATACGCGATCGCGCCGGGCGCCGTGTCGAGCGTCGCGCGCTGCGCTTCGATCGTCCAGCTGCCGCCGAGGGAGAAACGATTCAAGGACGGCGTCGCCGCGATCGAGTACGTCTGCGGCGCGTCACGCACCACGGATTCCGGACTTTCGAAATATTCCTGCCGTTCGTAGCCGATGTACGTTTCCGGCGATCCGATCTTCGAAAAATCCACGGTTGTCGTCGCCGCACTGACCGCCGCGTTCGTCTGCGCTCCGGCCTCGGCGAGCAGCGATCTGATCGCCGCTTCGGTGCGATCGTCGTCCCCTTCCCCGAAGTGGGTATAGCGCAGCCGCCCCTGCGCGTCGAACAGGTACTCCGCCGGCCAGTACTGATTGTCGTAGTTGTTCCACGTGCCGTAGTCGTTGTCGAGCGCCACTGGATAGATGATCCCGTCGCGTGCCACGGCGGCCTTCACATTGTTGACGTCTTTTTCGAACGCGAACTCCGGCGTGTGCACGCCGACCACGATGAATCCGTCGTTTTTATATTTTTCGTACCATCCTTCGACGTACG
>CAZAPV010000016.1:0-19063 GCA_964487195.1 uncultured Gammaproteobacteria bacterium
CCGTTCCGCCGTACGCCGCGCGGCGTACGTCATCGTCGGCGTCGCCGCCTCCGCGATCGCGCTCGCGGTCGGCTGGCGCTCGGTCGGCCCCGCGCACCGGTGGCTCGTCGCCGCGATCACGTTCATCGTCGCGAGCATCTTCGTCGCCTTCTATGCCTGACTGCATTTTTTGTAAAATCATCCGCGGCGACGCCCCCGCGCTCATCGTGTACGAGGATGACGCCGCGATGGCGTTCCTCGACATCACGCCGGTGAACGTCGGCCACACGCTCGTCGTGCCCAAAGCGCACTACGAGAATTTCGCCGAAACCGCCGATGATGCGCTCGCAAAATTATTTCCGCTCGTCAAACGGGTCGCGAAAGCCGCGGCGGCGGCGACCGGCGCGCACGGCTTCAACGTCGGGATCAACACCGGCCACGCCGCGGGCCAGGTCGTGATGCACACGCACATCCACGTGATGCCGCGCTTCGACGGCGACGGCCTCGTCCACTGGCCGAAACGCCATCTCACCGACGATCAGATGCAGGACGCGGCGACAAAGATCTCCGCGCTGCTCAAGTGACGGTTGCAAGTTCAGGGCGTCCGCAGTACGATGCGGACGCTCTTTGCATTCAGGAGGATCAAATGGAGATCTGCCTCGATTTCGACGAGACGCTCGCGTCGACGCAGTACAAGTACAACGAGCCGATCTGGCGTGCCGGACTGCTCATCACCAAGGCGGTCGGCAGCCGGTGCATGCATCCTGCGGAGCTGATGAAGCTTCAACAGGAGATCGACGCCGGGCTCGTCGCCGAGTACGGCCTGCAGGCGACCCGGTTTCCGGAAAGCTTCGTGAAGACGTACGAGGCCGCGGCCGAGCGCGCAGGCGTGCCGGTCGATTCCGCGCTCGCCGCACAGCTCCGCAACATCGGCAATCGTTTCCAGTACGGACCGTTCCCGCTGTTTCCGGACGCGAGCCCCGTCCTTAAAACACTGCGTCAATCAGGCCACCGTTTGCACCTGATCACCGCCGGCGATAAGAAGCTACAGACCAGAAAGATCGTGCAGAGCGGCGTTTCACGGTTTGTGGATTCGGTGCATATCACCGATCTCGATAAGAAATCCGCGCTTCAGATGATTGCCGGCGACGAACCTTGGCGCGCCGTGATGGTCGGAGATTCAAAAAAGAGCGACATCGCTCCGGCGATCGCGCTCGGGATGCACGCCGTGTGGATTCCGAGCAACACCTGGTCGTTTGCCCACACCGACGTCGATGCCGAGAAGCATCACACGATCACGTCGATCCGTGAGCTGCCGCCGCTCATCGCGGCGCTCGCCGAGCGCTGACCTCGTCATTCCGACGGGGTCTTTTTTACAACGGCCGATCGTACAGGCCGCGCTGGTTGCCGACGGTGCCGGTGAAGCGGAGCAAGGCGTCGTCCGCGTCGATCGCGAAGTCGCCGACGTCGCTGAATCGCACCAGCTCCTCGACGTTGCGCCGGTCGCGATCGTCCAGTTCGGCGGCGAAAATTTCGTTCGAGGTGGCGTACAGGATCGCCTCCCCGGACGGATGCCATGCGCAGCCCCGGATCGCGGTGCCGAGGCGGGTGACGAGCGTTTCGGTTTTGGCGGCGACGTCGGCGACGCTGATTTCGTAGTCGTTCCAGAGCAGCAGCCGTCCGGGACGGTCCGGGTTTTCCCACGCCGCGTGCGTCGCGCTCCATGCACCGACGAGCGCGCCGGTCGCCGCATCGAGCGCGACGATTTCGCCGAGGCCGCGGTCGGCGACGAGGACATATGGGCCGTCCGCGCCGAGGATCCGGTAGTCGCCCGCAGGAAGCGAGCCGAGCAGATCGACGCCGATTGCGCCGATGAGCGCGCGCTCCAGATTCACCGCGCCATGCAGCGCCTGCCGCCGCAGAACGTACAGCGTCCGTCCTTTGAGGAACGCGTCTTCGATCCCTGACGTCGAATCGAGCGTTTGCACGGTCATGTCCGTCACGTTTACCGCGTACGCGCCCATCGTTCCGACCGCGGTGACGTTTTCGCCGTCCGAGGACCAGCGCGCGGAGAGCGGACCGGCGGGAAGACCGGTCGGCGTGCGGGGATTCTTCGGATCCGCCGCCGCGACGACGAGCAGCGCAGTCGAACCGTTTTTCGCGATATTCGAAAACAGCAGTTCTTTCCCGTCCGGCGACCATTGGAGCGCTTCATTTTTGGATGATGCCGCGGAGAACCGCGCGACGAGCACCGACGTCGCGTCGGTCGGACGCAGGATGTGCAGCTCTTTCCAGCCGTTGCGGACGGCGATGAACGCGGCGGTTTTTCCGTCCGCCGTGAACGCCGCGAGCGTCGCCGCGGCAGCGAGCCGCAACTCGGGAAGCGCGTCGCGCAACAGCACGGGGTTCGCGAACGTCGTGCGCCCGCTCTCCACCGCGAGCGTTTTTTCCCACGGCAGTTCGCCGTCCTTTTCGACGCGGACGCGGTAGTCGTCGGGAAGCAGCCGCGCGAACGATGCGGGCGTCGTCTCGGCTTGGCGGACGCCGTTCAGCAGCACGCCCGCGCCGGACGGCGTCGTCGTGACTTCGATGATGCCGGTCTTTTCGATCCTGTGTTTTTTCCAGTCGTAACGGTAGCCGGAGGTGAACAACAGCAAGAGCGACGCCGTGACCAGGAAGAGGACGGCGAATGCGGCGGTGACGGCGATTCTGGCGCGCGGGGACATCTTGTCAAAGCGAAATTTTCAGGTTAGGATACCGTAATCATTATGCCACAGCCGGCGAGCGAAATCAGCGTTGCCGAGAAGACCGCGGCCGGGCCGGCCCGGCTTCGCATCCGTGGCGGTTTTCCGCTCGATGGGGAGATCCGCGTCGGCGGGATGAAGAATGCGGCGACGCCGATCATCGCGGCGACGCTGCTCATTCCCGAACCGTGCGTCATCCGCAACGTCCCGCGCCTCTCCGACGTCGAACGGATGCTCGACATCCTGCGCGCGCTCGGCGCCGAGGTCGCATGGACCGACGAACATGAACTGACGATCGATGCCGCGAACGCCGACATCGGCGCGCTCGACGAGAAGGCGATGAAGAGCATGCGCTCCTCGATCCTTTTCATGGGACCGCTGCTCGCGCGGTTCCGCGAAGTGCGCACCTCCGAGCCGGGCGGCTGCATCATCGGCAACCGTCCGATCGACACCCATCTCGCCGCGCTCCAGGCGCTCGGCGCCACGGTCGGGAACGAGGGCGGACTATACACGCTCACGACGCGTGGACTCGTCGGCGGGGAGATCACGCTCCCGGAGTTTTCCGTCACCGCGACCGAGAACGCGATGATGGCCGCCGTGACGGCGAAGGGGAGGACGACGATCAAACTCGCCGCCGCCGAACCGCACGTGCAGGATCTCGCGACATTTCTCGTCGCCGCGGGCGCACGCATCCAGGGCGCGGGAACGCACACGATCGTGATCGACGGCGTGGAGCGGCTGCGCGGCGCCACCCATGAGATCATTCCGGATCAGATCGAAGCGGGGACGTTCGCGGTGCTCGGCGCGCTCACGAAAGGGACGCTCCGCGTCGCCGGGGTGCGGCGCGATCATCTCGACATCATCCTGCTCACGCTCCGCCGCGCCGGCGTCCGTTTCGACATGGACGGCGACGCGATCGTGCTCCCGCCGCAGTCGTCGCTCGCCGCGTTCCGGCTCCAGACGATGCCGTATCCCGGATTCCCGACCGATCTGCAGGCGCCGTTCGGCGTGCTCGCGACGCAGTGCGTCGGCACCTCGCTGATCCATGACCCGCTGTTCGACGGCCGGTTCGGTTACGTGAGCGAACTGGTGAAGATGGGCGCGAACGCCACGGTGAGCGATCCGCATCGCGTCCTCGTCACCGGACCGACGCCGCTCTACGGCAAAGAAATCCGCGGACTCGATCTGCGCGCCGGCGCGACGCTCGTGATCGCGGGGCTCGTCGCCCAGGCGGAGACCGTGCTGCACGGCGCCGAGGTGATCGACCGCGGGTACGAAGCGCTCGCTCGCCGTCTCGCCGCGGTCGGCGCCGACATCGCGCTCATGTAGACCGGCGCGCCGCATTTTGTTACGCTGAATACGATAGAACGATCTCCGCACGCTCACGCTATGGATATCACCGAACCGCTCCCGCCTCGGCGCGTCGACCGCGTCCCCAAGCGCTACTCGTTCGGCGCGCTCGCCGCCATCCTCGTGATCGCCAGCTTCATCGTCGGCGTCTTTTTTGGCGAATGGCAACGTAGCGTGGCGATTTCGCATGAAGGCGACCAGGCGAAGGGCAACCTTTTGAACCGCGAGGCGCTCCCGCCGTACGCGCTCAAGGATGTCGATTTCCAGGGATTCTGGGACATTTGGAAGACGGTGCACGACCGTTCGGTGTATCAACCGACGTCGGACGTGAAGATGTATTACGGCGCGATCGAAGGGATGGTCGCGTCGCTCGACGATCCGTACTCGGTGTATTTCGATCCGGAGTTCGCGCAGAAATTTTCGAGCGAGCTCGAAGGGACGTTCGACGGGATCGGCGCCGAGGTCGGGACGAAGAACGGCAATCTCACCGTGATCGCGCCGCTGCCGGGGTCCCCGGCGGCGAACGCCGGCGTCAAAGCGGGCGACCGGATTTTGGAGATCGACGGCGTCGACACCACCGGGATGCTGATCGACGACGCCGTGAACCGCATCCGCGGCAAGAAGGGGACGCAGGTGAAGCTGCTGATCATGCGCGACGGGCTGAAGGAACCGAAGGAGATAACGATCACTCGCGATACGATCGTCGTCCAACCGGTGAAGTGGGCGGTGAAGCAGGCGAACGGGAAGAAGCTGTTCATCATCACGCTCACGCAGTTCAACGACAAAACCGATTCGGAGTTCGACGCGGCGGTGCGCGCCGCGGTGCTCGAGAATCCCGCCGGCATCATCCTCGACCTGCGCAACAACCCGGGCGGCTACCTCGATTCGGCGGTGAAGGTCGCGGGCGACTGGATTCCGCACGGCACGGTGGTCGCCGAGAAGTTCAGCGACGCCACGATCAAGAATCACGACGCCGACGGCGCCGGCCGCCTCGCCGACATCCCCACCGTCGTGCTCGTCAACGAAGGTTCGGCGTCCGCCGCGGAGATCCTCTCCGGCGCGCTCCAGGACGATGGCAAAGCGCAGCTCGTTGGCGAAAAAACGTACGGCAAAGGGTCGGTGCAGGATTACACCGAATTCGCGGACGGCTCGGCGCTGAAGCTCACCGTCGCGCTCTGGCTCACGCCGAAGGGGCGGTCGATCAACAAAGAGGGGATCGCGCCGGACGTCGAAGTGAAATTGACCGAGGACGACTTCAGCCACGACCGCGATCCGCAGCTCGACAAGGCGATCCAGATGCTCACCGTCGTGCCGAAGACGACCGGTGTCAAATGATATGAAGAACGCCGCGCCGCGTGACAAGAAATCCGCAAGCCGCGTCAGGATGGAAGTGTCGGCCGGCGGTATCGTCTTCAAGCGCACTCCGCAAGGGGTGCGCGTCGCGTTCATCATGGATCCGTACGGGAAGTGGACGTTCGCCAAAGGCCATCCGGAGAAAGGGGAGACGATCGCCGCCGCCGCGCTGCGCGAAACGCGCGAAGAGATGGGACTCGGCCGCCTGCGCATCGTCGCGCCGCTCGGCAAGATCGACATCTGGTTCCGCGACCGCTACCGCAAGGAGACGAAAGGGATGCTCGTGCACAAGTTCATCCATTATTTCCTGATGGAAGCGCCGGCGAGCGCGAAGGGCCAGCCGCAGCAGAAAGAGAAGATCCGGAACCTGATCTGGGTGCCGCTGCCGCGCGCGATCGCGACGTCGAATTACAAGGACGTGCGGCCGCTGCTGCAGAAAGCGATCGCGATCCTTTCGCGCCGACCGCAGAGAACGGCGCACTGAACGTGCTA
This sequence comes from uncultured Gammaproteobacteria bacterium, assembly GCA_964487195.1. GTDB lineage: Bacteria > Patescibacteriota > Patescibacteriia > SG8-24 > SG8-24 > CAZAPV01. The sequence goes on from CAZAPV010000016.1 coordinate 5,919, forward strand.
TGCCGAAATTCATCTTCATCGTGGGCGGTGTGATGTCCGGGGTCGGCAAAGGCGCGGCGTCCGCGTCGATCGGCCGCATCCTCCAGGGACACGGCTACCGCGTGACCGCGATCAAGATCGATCCGTACATCAACGTGGACGCCGGCACGATGAATCCGGTGGAGCACGGCGAAGTGTTCGTCACCGCGGACGGCGACGAAACCGACCAGGACATCGGCAACTACGAGCGGTTCCTCGACATCGACATCACCTCGATCAATTACATGACGACCGGCCGGGTGTATCAGACGGTGATCGAGAAAGAGCGAAATCTCGAGTACGGCGGCAAGACCGTGGAAGTGGTGCCGCACGTGCCCGAAGAGGTGATCCGCCGCATCCTCGCGGCGCAGCGGAAAGCAAGGGCGGATTTCACGATGATCGAGATCGGCGGAACGGTCGGCGAATATCAGAACGTGCTGTTCCTCGAAGCGGCGCGCATGCTGCGGCTCGAGCGCCCGAAGGACGTGCTCGTGATCCTCGTGAGCTATCTGCCGATTCCGTCGAAGACCGGCGAAATGAAAACCAAGCCGACGCAGTACGCCGTGCGCACGCTGAACTCGGCCGGGATCCAGCCCGACCTGATCCTCGCGCGCGCCGAGCGGCCGCTCGACGAGCCGCGCCGCCGGAAGCTCTCCGTGTTCTGCAACGTGCGCGAAGCTGACGTGATAAGCGCGCCGGACGTGGATTCGATTTACGAGATCCCGGTGAATTTCGAACGCGAGCATCTCGGCAAAAAATTGCTCGCGAAAGTGGGGATGCGGTCGCGGCGGCGCGACATGAAGGAATGGACGCGGCTCGTCTCCGCCATTCATCGCGCGTCCCGTCCGGTGAAGATCGCGATCGTCGGCAAGTATTTCGCGACCGGCAATTTCACGCTCGCGGACTCGTACCTGTCGGTGATCGAGGCGCTCAAGCACGCGTCGTGGGCGCACGGGCGCAGGCCGGCGCTCGAATGGCTGAACGCCGAGGAGTTCGAGAAACATCCGTCGTCCGTGAAGACGCTCGCGAAGTACGACGGCGTGCTGATCCCCGGCGGTTTCGGCGGCCGCGGGGTCGAAGGAAAGATCGCGGCGATCCGGTACTGCCGCGAGAAGAAGATCCCGTACTTCGGACTGTGCTACGGGATGCAGCTCGCGACGATCGAGTTCGCGCGGCACGTCGCGGGCCTGCGCGGCGCGAACACGGCCGAGGTGAACCCGAAATCCCCGCATCCGGTGATCCACATCATGCCCGAGCAGGAAGCGATCGTCCGCGCGAGGAAGTACGGCGGCTCGATGCGGCTCGGGGAGTATCCGTGCGTGCTCGCGCCCGGCACCGTCTCGCGCCGCGCATACGGCGCGCCCGACGTGCGCGAACGGCACCGCCACCGCTACGAAGTGAACAACGCCTATCGCGAACGGCTGCGCGACGCCGGCCTCGTGTTCGCCGGCACCTCGCCGGACGGCCTGCTCGTCGAGATCATCGAACTCAAAAACCATCCGTTTTTCGTCGGCACGCAGTTCCATCCCGAGTTCCGCTCCCGACCCCTCCGTCCGCATCCGCTCTTCCTCGCCTTCATCGCCGCGTGCCGCAAAAAGAAGAAATAGACGCCGTCGCGCCTCTCCGCTACGATACTTCCACATATGCCAGAACGCCCATCCGGCGGCGAAGACTTCCTCAAGAAAAAATACGATCTCCACAACGCTCCGGAAGTGGAAGAACAAGCCAAACGGACGGAGAAACGCACCGGGGAGCACGTGCCCCAGGATCCTTCCTCGCGCATCAAAAACTACCTCGACCGCTTCCACGAGATCCTTGACCGCGAAGACCCGCATGAGCGCGAGCGTGGCATCGACGCGCTGAAGCGCATCCTATATCGCAAGAACGTCATCAAGCCCGACGACATCCCCGAGGCGTATTTTGAGAACCAGCGCAGACTCGCCCGCGAGCAGGGCCACGGCGACGTCGAGATTACCCAGGCGATGCGCGATCAGCTCACCGAAGTCGTCATCGCCGATCAGGAAACGACGCTCGACACCTGGATCGACTATTTCGCAAGCTCCGACGCCCCGTATCCCACCTGGCTCAAATACTGGGCGACGAGGAGCGTCCTTTCGATGGGCGAGTACGACAAGGAGAAGCAGCAATTCACCAAACGCTCCAAAGGCACGGTCAAACCGTTCCCGGACCTGAACCGCGAAGCGCTCGCCTACGTCCTCGACGCCGTCGAAAAGAAATACGCGGCCAAAGGAACGGCGGCGCCCGCCGCCGACGCCGAGTTCGAGAAGCTTCTCAAGGCCGAATCCTTTCCGAAGCTGTACGCCTGGGCGATCGAGAAAGTCACCCCGGCCTCCAAGGAACAGCTCGCCTCCGTCGAAGGGCGATGGGTCAAATACGACAAAGATGCCGACCATATGCCGCTCGTCGAATCGCTCCAAGGCCACGGCACCGGCTGGTGCACGGCAGGCGAATCGACCGCCCAGGTGCAGCTTCAAGGCGGCGACTTCTACGTCTACTACTCCAAGGATGACCACGGCAACAACACCGTTCCCCGCGCCGCGATCCGCATGCAGGGCGATTCAATCGCCGAGGTGCGCGGCGTCGCCGAACAACAGAACCTCGATCCGTTCATCGGCGAGGTGGTCCAGAAGAAGATGGCTGAATTCCCCGACGGCGCGGCATACGAGAAAAAAGCCGGCGACATGAAGCGGCTCACCGCGATCGAAAAGAAGACCGCCACAAACCAGCCGCTCTCCAAAGACGAACTGAAATTCCTCTACGAGATCGACGGTCCCATCCAGGGCTTCGGCTACAGCCGCGATCCGCGCATCAAGGAGCTTCGCGACAAACGCAACCCCAAAGAAGACGCCCCGATCGTCCTGGATTGCCGATCGGATCAGATCGCCTGGTCCGAGGACGCCGTGACCGAGAAGACGAAAGCCTACGTCGGCCCGCTCTTCGAAGGCATTTTCAGCCTCGACAAGATCGAGCACGTTTACACCCGATTCCCCGAAGGCAGGATCGAGCGCTTCACGCTCGAGATCGGCGGCAAAACCCTCAAGGAATACGAGAAAGAACTCGCCAAGGTAGGCGTAAAAATATCCGACTTCGCCAAAGACATTCTTGGAAAGATCAAGCCGTCCAAGGAACGACAATCAACGACGCTCGTCCGCCTCAAGGTTGCCGATCTCGGCTTCACCGGCGCCACCCGTTATGACGAACTTTGCGCCAGAGCGAAAGAATTCGGCCTCGATCTCGTGCCGGCCGAAACAGGCCCGGCGATGCGGCTCGCCATGAAAGAGCAGCCGATGGGAGATTGGGTAGTGATGGCGATGGAACCGATCTCGGGCCGCGACGGCTTCCCGAGCGTCTTCTACGTCGTACGGTACGGAGACGATTCGTGGCTGAACGCGAGCAACGGGAGGCCTGGCGGCGAGTGGGATCCCGGGAGCGCCTTCGTGTTCGTTCCCCGCAAGCAGTAGTGCTTGGAATTTTTGACGCTTTGCACTTTTTGATACTTTGATTTTTGTCCTCGATCCGCGCTACGATGCATGCGGCGGGATTGCTTCGTCGCTGCGCTCCTCGCAATGACAATTTGTTTCTGGATCCCCGCCTGCGCGGGGATGACAATGATATTAAAAAAATCGCCCCGACGTTTTGTCGGAGCGATTTTTCTTTTAGGCGCTGGCGGGCACGACCGAGACGATGTTGGCGTATTCGAGATTGCCATTGAATTTGCGGACCTTCTTTTTGGCGAAATGCACGATCCCGGCTGCGGTCGCGAACAGCGTGTCGTCGCCGCCGCGTTCGACGTTCTTGCCCGGGCGGAATTTGGTGCCGCGCTGGCGGATGATGATCGCGCCGGTGCCGGCGGTCTGGCCCTCGTAGAGCTTGACGCCGAGGCGCTTCGCGATGGAATCGCGGCCGAGTTGTGTAGAACTTCCTGCTTTTTTATGTGCCATACGGTCAATCGTTAAATCTGGATGAGGGGAGTATAAGGCAACCCCCGGAGATTGTCAATACGGGTTGCTGATCGCGTCCGGGAGCGCGTTCGCGCTTGACGTTCGGATCTCTTCCGCCTTCAGCGTCCGGTCGAGCAGCGCGGTGTCGATTCCGGCGACATGGCCGCCGGTCGCCGCCGTCCCTTGTTCGAAGGAGGCGGCGTCGCTTACGGCCGACGCGACGAACCACGCCGTCGCGCCGATGATCCCTGCCGCGAGCGCGAACACCGCCGCGGTCGTACGTCGGGTGATTTTTTTGAGATCGGCCGTCTTTGCTTTTTTCACCATAGTATTACGGGGAAAGTTGGATGCCGCGCACGAACGGCGGCGCGTTCTGCCCCTGCCAATAGACGACGCCGTTGAACGTCGCCGTGACGTCGCCCGGCGTAGTATTTTGCGAGCCGGTGATCGCGATCACGTCGAACACGACCTCCTGCGGGAGCCGTTCGATCGCGTTCAGGAAGCGGAGCACGTCGGGATATGAACCTTTAACGGCGAGATTCAGCGGCACCTCCCGCTCCCACGGGGAGAGCTGTTTTTGGTTCGCCATCTCCAAGTTGAGCGTCTGCGTGACGTTCGCCGCGCCCGCCGCCTTTTCGATCGCGGTGATCAGGTCGAGTTCGTGGCCTTCCTGGAGCGCGACGGTCGAGAGCGACGCGAGACGCTGTTTCGTCGAGTTGAGCGTCGAGGTCGAGGCGCGGACGTATCGGCGGAGGCCGTAGCGCGCGTCGATCTGCGACTGCGCGTCGGCGATGTTGCCGACGAGGCCGCGGATCGCGAACGCGGTCGGCAGCGCGACCGCGAAAAGCAAGGCGAGCGACAGCGTCCCGAGCGTTCCGATGACGGCGATCATCCGGACATTGGCGCGCATATCATTTCGGGGGCGCATAGCGCATCTCGAATTCGAAATGGACGTTCCTGTCCTGCAGGATGTTCGAGAGCGGCGATTGCACGTCGGTAAAGAGGCCGGAATCCCGGAGCCGTTGCTGCAACAGGAGCACGTCATCGCGGGTGTCCGCCGCGCCGGCGATCGCGATCGCTCCTTTGTCGACGCGGATCGAATCGATGCGGACGCCCGCCGGCACGAGCGCGGCGATCTTCACGAGCACAGACGACCAGGGAGTGAACCGCCCTTCGAACGCATTGACGCGCTGCATGTAGCCGTTGATCGCCTTAATCTCGTCGGTGATCGCCTGCGTTTCTTCGGCCCCGGCGTCCGAACGCCGCGTAAAATCATCGTACGTTTTCGCGAGCGACATCCGCAGCGCGACGAGCGTGCCGGCGGCGAAGACGGCAACGACGAAGAAGATGAACAGCATCGTCTCCGCGTAACTGGCGATGAATTGAAGCCGGAGCGCGGCCCTTTTTTCCGACGGCAGAAGATTGAGCGTGCTGCGCATATCAGTAGAGCGAGCTTTCGTATTGTTGATTTTCATCCGCCGCGCGGATGGCGAGTCCGATCGCCGTGCTGTAGGCGAGCGCATCGGCGGACGGAAACTTCTTCGGCAGTTTCGGATCGATGTTCGCGAGCGCGTCGCCGCGGCGCACTTTCATGGCGAGCTTGCGCGAAAGGACGGAGTCGATTTCGCGGAATTGCGCGCCGCCGCCGCACAGGAAGATGCGGTCGATTTTTTTGCCGGCCGGCGATCCCGCGCCGTAAAACTGGAGCGCACCGTGAATTTTCTGCGTCATGTCGTCGATGAGCGGGAGCAGGATTTTCCACAACCGGTCTTCGCAACGATCGGCGTCGAGGCCGCATTCGCGTTTCAGGTTTTCCGCCTCGTCGAGGCCGACGTTCAGCTGCTCGCTCACCAGCTTGGTGATCGCGATCCCGGAGATCGGGACGCTGATCGACATCCGGAGTGCGTCGTCGTCGCAGATCACGAGACTGGACCGCGTCGCGCCGATGTCGAGGATTCCGATCGCTTCGTCCGCCGGTTCGTTCGCGGGCACGATCGCTCTGCTGATCGCCGCGGCTTCGATTTCGAGCGCGATCGGCACGAGGCCTGCGCGTTCGAGCAGCGCGGCGTACGAATCGACGATCGTTTTCGGCGCCGCGCCGACGAGCGCGCGTCCGCCAGCGAGCGGCTGCCAGTCGATGTACAGCGCGTCCCGCGACAGGGGGATGTTCCGTTCGATCTCTTTGAAAATCGCGTCTTCGACGTCGGCGGTTCCTTCGGGGATGTCGATCACTTTGATGAACGTCCTCGCTTCGGGAAGGCAGGCGACGACGCCGCGCCCCCGCACGGTTCTTTCGGCGCCGCGGATCAGCGCGCCGATCCGTTCGACCGCGACGTCCATGTTTTTGATTTCGCCCTGCGCCATCACCCCTTCGGGAACGTCAACGCTGCCCCATGCCGTGATCCGGCACTGGCGCGCCGCGCCGCGTCGTTTTTTGACTTGCACGATCTTGAACGTGCGGTCGCCGATGTCGAGCCCGAAGGCGGCGGCGAAAGGATTCATCAGGAAGGCCATGCGGCAATTGTATCGTAATGTCCGATGGCGCGAAAGGAGTCCGCTTACTGCATTTTGCGCCATGAATCAGCCTGGATCCGCCAGGCGCCGCCCGGGCTGTTGGCGAACGCGCCGGCAAAATTGCTTTGGGCGTACGTAACAGCCGCATTCTGATCGAGGAACAGCCGATCGCTGGCGAGCGCTTTCGCGCCGGCGAGGTTCTGCAGCCGCAGGACGCCGCTCAGCGCATAGAAGATCACGCCCGAGGCGTTATTCGCGACGGAAACCGCAGGCGCGGCATCATCCGTGGAATTATTCGTGCTTGCGAGCAGGATATAGCTTTTCGCGTTGCCGGATCCGGAAATCGACGTGTTATTGACGATCGTGATCTTGCCGTGATTCACGTGATCATCCGGATCGTCCGCGAGGATCACCGTGCCGTAGGGTCCGAACGACGGATCGAGCGTGAGCGCGGAGTTGTTCTGCGTCTGGATGTTGCCCATCACCCACACCCCGCCCTTGACGGTCACGCTGACGTTCTGGCTGAGAGTAAGATTGCCGGTGATTTTTATCGGTCCAAGCGTGCTGCCGTTCGCCGGCGCATAGTCGCCGTAAATGACCCCGCCCGCCTCGGCCGAATCGTGCCAAAATTGAAGGTCGAGTTGCGGCATGTCGCCGGCCGTCGGCGTCGCGCTGCCGGAATGTTTCGTTCCGGTCACAGTCGTGCCGGAGATGTCCGCGGGATCATTGCGGTAATAGGCGTCCTTCAGCACCTTGGAGTTCAGGATTCGGTCGGCATGGGCATCGTTTTGGACTTTGCAAGAGGAGATCGATCCGTCCGCGAGCGCGACATAGGCGTCGCCGGTGATGACCGCGTTCGTCGACGTGCAGTCGATGCTGCCGTTCGCATACACGGTGCCGGAAACGGTGGAATTGTTTTCCATGTGTACGCCATGGGCGCCTGCCTGGAGCGCATAGCTGAACGAAGGGTTGTCGTATTCGGGATCCGTCGTGAAATCCGTTTTGATCGCCGCAGTTTTGCCGGTCGCGGTCGTGCCGGTCGAGATCGCCGTCCTCGCCGCGCCGCTGCCGGTCACGGTGACGGTGAAGGCGCCGTTCCCGAGCGCGACGTTCGATTCACCGGCGTAATTGCTTCCGTAGCTCGCGCCGCAGCTCGCCGACGTCGTGGCGTTGATGCAGGAGAGCGCGCGAGCGATGCCGGCCTCCGCGAGCTGCTCCGCGGAGACCGCATCCGCCACCGCGCGTTCCGCGCGGCGTCCGGAAAGGACCACGCTCGAGAGCAGCACGGCGAACGCGAACACCATGGAGAGCAGCAGCACCGCCGTGATCGTGGCGAAGCCGCCGGAGCGGCGAGGGCGACGCATAGGAGATTACGGATTCGCGTTTCTTAAGAAGAACGCCGTCCACGCGTTCGTGGTGAGCGTCGTGGAGCGTTTGGTCTGCTGATTCACGATGAACACTTGGACGCGGGTCGCGAGCGCAACATCGGGATCATTGTAGCGGAACGCGAGCGTTTGATTGTAGGCGGTGACGAGGTGCTTGCCGGACGGGCGGCGGCTCCCGGCGGCCGGCGCCGTGTCGGTGAAGATTTTTGTCGGCGTCGCCGCATCGCGATAGATCGCCACGTCGTCGAAACTGCCGGCGACGACGTTGCCCGCCGCGTCGATGCTCGGAATTTTGAGGACGAGCGCGTTCACGGAAGACGCATAGGTCGCGCCGTTGATCGTCGCGGAGGCGAGCACGGCATCGGCGCCCTGCGCGGCGTCGCCGATGGCGCGCGCCGCGAGGATGGCGCCGGTTTCATTGTCCACGCGCGCGGCTTGTTTGATGAAGACGTCGTAGCTCGCCGCGAAAATCTGCGTCACGATCATCAGGATGATCGCCATGACGCCGATCACCGTGATCGTTTCCATGATGGAGATGCCGCGTTCATCGCGCATATAATCAGTATTTGGAGATGAGCGTGACGCCGGAGAGCGCGTGATTTCCTCCGCTGTCGGTCCAGCTCGCCGTCGCGGTCGCTTTTTTTATCGTCGCGTCGTTCTGGTAGTTCGCGATCGTGAGCGTCCCCGCGCCGTTCGGAAGATCGACGACGCTCAAGCGCTGCCAATCCGAGGGGACCGAGCCGTCGGCGTTCGCGTCGAAGTTCCAAGAAGAGGTCGCGCCGCCGGTCGTCACCGAGACGTCGTCAAACTGCGTTTTCGCGCCGGAGAGCGCCATGACGGCGAGGTCGCCCGCGGGCAGCGGCGACGCGTCGGTGTACGTCGTGAGCGTCGCACCGTTCTTTTTGAGCGTGAACGCGTTGCCGGCGGCGTCCACTTCGAGCGTGTACCACGCGCCGGTAGCGTACGTCTGGCTCTGCGACCAGACCGTCGTCACCGTGCCGTGGTACGCCTTGTCGAGCGCGATTCCGCCGGAGGTGAAACGGAGACGGTAGTGGTTTTCCGCGTCGCGATAACGGAATGCGATCCCCGCGCCCCAGCCGGTCGGGGAGGACGCGAGCGCGTTCACTTTCGCGATGAACGTGAAATCGCCCGCGTAGTTGCCGGGGAGGACGGCGAGGCCGGTTTCCTGGTTGATCGCCGCTTGCGCGGTTTCCATGTCGTAGACTTTCGAGCCGCTCGGCGCGCCGGCGGCCGTTTTCACCCGCCACGGCCCGCGCGTCATCGCGACGCCGAGGAAATTGCCGTTCGCGCGATCGAGCAGTTCGGCGAACGGGAGCGAGCGGAGCGTGTCCAGCTCTTCCTGGACGAAATTCGCCGCCTGGACGTTCGGCTGCGCGCGGCGGAGGAACGCCGCGGAGGTGAGCACCGCGGTGTAGACGGCGAGCGTCGACGCCGCGATCGCGATCGCGATCAGCGCTTCGAAGATCGTGAAGCCGCGGTCAGTTCGATTGCGAGATCGATTGCGTGAGCGCATAGATCGGCGTGATCACGGCGAGGGCGATCCCGCCGACCATGCCGCCGAGCATGAGGATCAGGATCGGCTCGATGATGGAAGAAAGGTTGTCGAGCACCTGGTCGACCTGCTGCTCGTAGAACGTGGCGACGTCGGCGAGCAGTTCGTCGATCGTCCCGGAGCGTTCGCCGACGAGCACCATTTCGACGACGAGCGGCGGGAACAGTTTGCCGTGCGCGCCGATGCTCGACGCGACGGTCGCGCCTTTTTTGATCCGCTCCGCGGCGTCGAGCACCGCCTCCCGGTAGCGGCTGTTGCCGAGCACCTGCGCGGTGACGGTGAACGTCTGCACGACCGGAATGTCGGTTTTGAGCAGCCCGGAGACGGTGCGCGAGAACCGCGCCAGGTTCACTTTGCGGGCGATCGGGCCGATGATCGGCAGACTGATCGTCGCGGCGTCGAACAGCGACCGTCCCCGAGCGGTGCGGGCGGCGGCGATGAACGCGACCGCGACGATGATGATGCCGAGCAGCAGGACGATGCCGTGGTTCTGCGTGAAGTCGGAAACGGCGATCAGGATGCGCGTCGCGAGCGGGAGCTGGACGTTGCCGAAATCCTTGAACGCGGCGAGCAGTTTCGGCAGCACGAACACCAGGAGACCGGTGGTGATGAGGAGCATCGCGGAGAGGACGACGATCGGGTACATCATCGCGCCGCGCACTTTCGACCGCAGCGTGTACTCTTTGCGCATCTGCATCGTCAGTTCCTCGAGCACGTTCTCGAGCGTGCCGGACACTTCGCCGATCTTCACCATGCTCACGTAGATCGGCGGGAACGTCCGCGGAAACTTCGCCATCCCCGACGACAACAGCCGTCCCTGATCGGTCTCGTCCTTCACGATGACGATGATCCGCCGGAACGTTTTCGATTCCGTCTGCAGCGCCAAGGTGTTCAGCGCCTCGGTGATCGAGAGGCCGGCGTGGACCATGACGCGCAGGTTTTCGGTGAAGAAAACTTTTTGGGCCAGCGGTATCGACGCGTTGTACAGAAGCCACGCGTCGATTTTTTTGGACAACGGACTCGCCATAGTCAATCTTTGGTGACGCGGAGGATTTCCTCGATCGTGGTGACCGCTTTCACCGTTTTGATGAACCCGTCTTCGATCATCGTCACCATGCCGTCCTTCAGACCCTGCGACTTGATTTCGTCGGCGTTCGCTTTTTTGTTGATCAGCGCGGAGATCTCCGGCGTCACCTCCAGCACCTCGTAGATGCCGATGCGGCCCTTATACCCTTCGTTGTTGCACTGCGAACAGCCGGAACCGCGCCAGAACGTCGTCTCTTCGATTTTTTGGCCGGCAGGGACGACCGCCTGCTTTTGCAGCGTCTTCCAGATATCGTCGATTTTGATCTGCGCACGGAGCTGTTCGAGCGCGTGCGACGGCATCTTGTAGGACGCGATGCAGTTCTGGCAGATCTTGCGGACGAGACGCTGCGCGACGATCAGGTTCGTGGTGAACGCGATCAGGAACGGCGGGACGTTCATGTCGATCAACCGGGGGATGGAGGTCGCCGCGTCGTTGGTGTGCAGCGTGCCGAAGACGAGGTGGCCGGTCATCGCCGCCTGCACGGCGATCCCGGCGGTCTCTTCGTCGCGGATTTCGCCGACGAGGATGATGTTCGGATCCTGGCGCAGCAGCGCGCGCAGACCGGACGCGAAGGTGAAGCCGATCTTCGGATTGACCTGGCTCTGGTTGATTCCGCCGAGGCGGTATTCGACCGGATCTTCGATCGTCGAAATGTTCACTTTCGGCGTGTTGAGCATGTTCAGCATCGAGTACAGCGTCGTCGTCTTGCCGGAACCGGTCGGTCCGGTGACAAGGATGATCCCGTGCGGCTTCTTGCTGTTGCGCTGCACGGTCTCCTTCGGCGTCGGCTGAAAACCGAGCTGATCGAGGGTGAGCGGCTTGGCGCTTTCGGAGAGGAGGCGCATGACGATTTTTTCGCCATCGTAGACCGGAAGGATCGAAACGCGGATGGAGAATTTGTACTTCGGACTTTCGATTTTGAAACGGCCGTCCTGCGGGAGACGATGCTCGTCCAATCTCAGATTCGAGAGGATTTTAATGCGTGCGACGATCCCCGGCGCGACCGCTTTGGGGAACGTCATCACCGCCTTGAGCACGCCGTCGATGCGGAAACGGACGACCACTTCCTTTTCCGCAGGCTCGATGTGAATGTCGGATGCGCCCTCAAGCGCGGCGTGTTCCATGATCGAATCGACGACGCGGACGATCGGGATGTCCTCCGCCAGCTTCAAAAGTTTTTCTTCTTCTTCGGGAGACGGTCCGACGCCCGTTTTCTTTTCCGGCGACGTGAATTCGCCGAGTTCGGCGCTCAGACTCCGGCGATACTGCTTCAGTACCTGGTCGATCGACGCGGGATCGGTGAAATACACTTTCACTTTCTGATCGACCTTCCGTTCGATGAATTCGATCGTCTGCAGATCGGACGGATCGAGCGTCGCGACATGCAGTTCGTCCGGCGTCTGTTCGAACGCGATCACTTTGTGGGAGACCGCGATCGGCTCCGGGATGATGAATAATATGTCCTGCCGGATCGGCTGCTCGCGGAGATTCACGAACGGGAGCCCGTAATGCTGCGACGCGATCCGGTACAGCATCTCTTCGGGCATCTTTTTTTCCTTGAGGAGAAACTGCTCGAGCGTCATGGCGGGATCCTTCTCTTTCGCTTCTTTGAGCAAGCCGTTCACCGCTTTGGCGTCGAACGTCCCGGTTTCGCGAAGGATTTTTTTGAGCAGATCGTTGCTGAACATAGGCGTCGTTTATTTTATCATATTTTGAGATCGGTTTCCATACGCTTGTGCCGACCAGAATGGGATGTTACGCTGGCTGCACGATATGAAGAATGCCCGCACGCTCATCGCGCCATTCGGATTTTTGCGCGACAGGACTGCGCGCGTCGTCGCCGTGGCGGCGTTCGCGGTGCTCGGGGCCCATTGGCTGTTCGTGCTCGCGTTCGTGATCCCGCGGCTCGGCACGCTGCACTTCCTCCGGCTGCACTACGCGGCGACGTCAGGCGTGGACTGGGTCGACGTCTGGTGGTACATCTTCGTCTTCCCCGTGTTCGGCGCGGCGGCGTTCTTCGCCAACCTCGCGATCGCGGCGGCGCTCGCGAAAAAACATCGCGTGCTCGGCATCGCGGTGCTTGCGGCGACCGCGGGGATCGAAATCGCGCTCGCGGCCGCGGGCGGCGTCGCCATTCTCCTGAACGGTTAATCCCATGGATCTGGTCGGCATCATCAAAGTTTTTTTTCTCACGGCGCTCGCCTTCATGGTCGCCATCTTGTGGACGCCGCTCGTGACGCATCTGCTGTATCGGTTCAAGCTGGGCAAGCAGATCCGCGACGAGGCGTCGGCGCCGATTTTTTCGTCGCTCCACAAAGCGAAAGCGGGCACCCCGACGATGGGCGGCGTGCTCGTCTGGGGGACGGTACTCGCGCTCGCGCTCGCGTTTTCGTACGGGAACGCGCTCGTCGGCGGGAAATTTTTCGGGACGTTCAATTTCCTGTCGCGCCAGCAGACGCTCCTGCCGCTCGGCGCGCTCGTCGCCTCCGCGATCGTCGGCCTGGTGGACGATTACTGGAACGTGCGCAGGATCGGTCCGAAAGGCGGTGGATTGCGCGTGCGGCATCGGCTGCTGCTGTATGCCGCGATCGCCGCGGTCGGCGCGT
>CAZAPV010000017.1:0-18755 GCA_964487195.1 uncultured Gammaproteobacteria bacterium
CGACACGAGCGTCGCCGGATGGGTCCCGAATCGCACAATATCGATCTTATTATCGAACAGTTTGCCCAGGTCTTCCAAAAATACATCATCAGCGACAGTATGCGAAACAAGAATGACGGAATAATCGTTCCGCCGTAAATATTCTATAACCGTACCAAATATTTTTTTATGACGTCGATTCTTAAATTCGTCGCCGCCCGACTTCAGGCACAGGGCAACCAGCTTCCCGGGCGCCGTGACCGCCGTGATCTGTTTTGCCTCGGGTAAAAGATACGCCATGTCCGCGGTGGGCACGATCGGAGCATGTATATCGTATGCGCGCAAAAGATCGATGGTGTTCGGCTCTCGAGCCAATATGCATGAGACTCGATTGAGCGCGGTCGGAATCAATATCCTCGAAAAAAACGTCTCGAATGGTCCGATACTTTGACCGAGAAGGACGACTTTCTTCTGTAAAAGCGCGCCAAGGACAATCATGTACAGGCGGAATCCGTACGCATATCTCGAACTTAAAAATCCGCCGCCAATACTCACGAGTACGTCCGACGTCGCGAGGGCTTGCGCCTGTGCCCTTCGCTCGGGACGAATGAAGAACAAAATATTCTTCCAACGGAAAAGCGCCGCCCAAAGCAAAAAGCTAAATGAATCAACGAGGCCAAAAAAAATGACGGTCAGAGGGAGGGCCGCACCCTTCTTTGGCACAATGGTTTGAAAATCAAAAATCCGCGGAAAAATCGCTACTCCGTTCAATTCGGAATAAGAAACGATTCGTTTTGGGTGCGAAGACTCTACGATTATCTTGAAATCGGTTTCGCGTCGGATCGCGTCGACGGTCGCAAGGAGAATCGCCGCGTCTCCGATGTTCAACGCATAACTATCGGTGATGAAAATCGTTTTTTTATGCGCGGCGTGCATAGTACAGTATCAGTCCCCATGCCGCCGAAAAAAATTCGCATGTTTTAAGGAAAATCATGCCAACGTACACTACGGGCGCCTCGAAAAAAAGCCTGAAATTCTTTAAAAAAATGAAATAACGGAATAAAATGCTGGTTTGGTTACGATAGGCCGATGGCCATTTTTGCGCAAAAAAATTTGCGGACGCGGCATATGTCATTTTTTTGCGCATCGTTTTTACAAGGGTAAGATCGTCTTCGTCGTGAAAAAGAAAGTTTTTCGTTCGCCCGATGCGGTTCGTGACGGCACGAATTTTTAAATCTAAATCCTTGTCTTCCGAGAAAACCATGCGATCGTCGTGGCCCCCGACTGATTCATAAAGAGTAAGCCAGACACATCGAGGCGATTCGATTTCCGGAATGTTCTCGTAGCACCGTTTCTCCATCGCCTTGCATTTTGCCCAAAACGTCGTGCCGATAGACGTCTCTGGAATAATTAACGCGTCGAAACCGCCGACGAGCAACACGACGCACTCTCCAAGAAGACCGGGGGTCACTCGCATGTCGGAATCAAGATGCAGCAAAATGTCGCCACGCGCATGTTTCGTCCCCTCTCGTCGCGCCTGCCCGATTGATTGGTTTTTTTGAATGAAGATGATCTGCACAATGCTTTTAAAGCTCTCGAGCGTGCTCGAGAGATCATCCGAACTGCGCGGATCGTCATTCACGATGACCTCAAAATTTTTATACTCCGATTGCGTCAAAGAAATCAGCAAATTCTTCAGCATCGGCGCGCTGTTATACGTCGGCACGATGATTGAGATGCGATGATCGTCAGTTTCAGACATACGACGCGTTCATCACGCAACGCGATCCCCGACGTACAGCACGGTCGGTGACGCCGATGGAAATCGACGCGCGGCGAAATTCAAGATGCGAAATACGGGCTTGCGAAGATTATATTGAGAAAAACCGAGCGGATGCAGCGTGTAAGAAAACGCGCGGCTCCTATTGAGCATCTTCAAGAACGAAAAGATGGAATAACGAAGCACATGGGTCGGATCCTGACGAAAATGCGGCGAGAGGGGGTTCGGAATGGTGATGACGATCCTTTGCAGGCAGCGCGATTCGATGCGCCGAAGCACGTCTTCGATGTCGGCGTTCGGGACGTGCTCGAGCGTCTCGCTGCAGAAGACGACGTCGACCGGCTCAATCACGGCAGCTACGCGGCGGATATCCTCTTGAATGACGGCGTCATACGAACCGCGTCCGCGCACGTAATCGCAAAGGATCGGATCGAAATCGAAACCGATCAATTCCCGGCAATTGCGTTTCAGCTGTTCCCCGTACAAGCCGCTCCCGCACCCCAAATCGAGGATGCGGTTGCATGACGGGACGTAATGATCGATCAGATCGACCATCCTGCCGTCGACGGGTCGAGAAATGTACCGATCTGACATCTCCATAAGGCGTCCGCAAAACAATGCGACAGGCCCGTATTATAGCAGCAAAAAACCATTTTCGAGAGACCCGATAGCGTGGGCGAAAACGAAGCATGGAAGATACACGGTCGTGGAGAGCAGGGTCTTAATCCGATCCCGGAATGGTATGAAAACGGATCCGGGCGGTGCGTACATGATGCAGAGGCGATAAAAGCACGCAAGAAACGCGGCGGAAAAAATCATCGCGGCGATCAGCAACGCCGCTCCATACGGCCATGGTCGGAGGAGGGCGAACGTCACTGCAAAAACAGCGCCGAGACATACGAACGTCGCCGGCGAGACCCTCCCGAAGACTATCGGACAAAATATCGGTGCCATCGTCTGCCGCGTTTGACTGCCCCAACGCTTGTAGAGGCGCACTTCGTTTTTCCTCCAATACGAACGCCGAACCATTTGTGCGAGCGTCATGCGCCGCACCGGATGAAGCACACGCATTTCCGGCGCATACACGGATTCGATCTCCCGCTGACGGAGTTCGAACAAAAAATTCGTATCCTCGCCGATGAGTCCGCTGAAATCGGAAATGAACGTCGCGTTTCCGCACCGCTCACGATCGAATGCTAAATTGGCGGTGATCCCCCGTTGACCCGCCGGCGACGTCTTCCATGGGAAGAGCGCTACTTCGTTGCACCATGTCTCGCCAGTCACGATCGCGTCGCCGCGTTCATGAACGGCTTTTTTGATTGCCGCCAACCAGCCGGGGTCGACGACGCAGTCGGCATCGGTACAAGCAATGATGCGTCCGCGGGCACGATCGATTCCAAAACTGCGCGCGATGCCGCAACCGTTGTTGCCATCGCGTTCGCGGCGAAAATAGTTGAGTTCAAAAGGAGCCGTACCGGCAAACGCCCGGATCGCCTCGGATGTTCCGTCATTCGACCCGTCATCGACAAAAACGACTTCAAACGCTGATCGGTCAAAATCCAACCGCGCGAGCGAGGAGAGAATCGCGCCGATGGTGCTTTTGGCATTATACGCGGGAATAACGATGCTGATCTCGATCATACGACCCCCGCGAGGAAGCGGCTGAACGCCGCATAGGAATCGTCGAACGACAATCCTTTCGCGGCCAGCCAGGCATTTTGCCTTAGTATAGCGTATTTTTGCGGATCGCTCAATAGCCATACAACCTGCGCAGCCATCGCTTCCGGCGCGTTTTTTTCACATAGTAGTCCGGTTTCGCCGTCTCGCACGCTGTCGCGCAATCCGTCCGCGTCGTACACGACGGCCGGCGTCCCCTGGCTCGCCGCTTCGCTCACGACCAGTCCCCACCCCTCTTTGACCGATGCCATGCATAACACGTGCGATTTCTGCAGCAGATTCGCCTTCGTCGCGTCGTCGACGTTTCCGTACACCGTGATATCCGCGCAGTGCGGCGATGCGGCGATCATGCGAAGTACGCGCCGACCGTATCGACTCGATGCGTCGCCCGCCACGACCAGCTGGAGCGACGGCAGCGTCCGCTTCGCGATCTCGAACGCGCGGACGACGTGCGCGGTCCGCTTCATCGGTCGGATCGCGCCGAATGCGAGCATCGTCGGCTGCGGAAACTTTTCTACGAGTGCGGGATCGGCGATCGGCGTCATGGCGATTCCTTGCGGAATCACGACGATCCGTTCCGCAGAAAATCCGCAGCGCATCAGATCACGCTTCGTGCTCTCGGAAACGGTTGCGACGCGACGATCCGACAAGAAGCGGAGATACAGCGGCTCCAGAACGTACCCGATGACGTTCAACGGAAAAAATATCTCCGAAAACCAGACGTCCCGAGCCAGTTGGTGCACGAAAAGAATATTCCGTTCCCGCACGTACCATTTCGCGAAAAAGGGAACGGTGTTCACCTCGTCTATCACGAGAGACGGCCAGCCGACGAGATGTTTTCTATAATATCGATACGCGCGCCAATACACGGTCCAGCGGTTGCCGAGCCGGATGATCTCAAGGCCATCACGCCATTCGTGCGCTACCCCGTCGGGAAATCCGCCGACCAGGAATCGTACCTCGTGACCGTCCCCCGCAAGACGTTTCGCCAGTTCTTCATTGACGATCTCGGCGCCGCCGGCGAGCGGATGACGTCGGTCCCTCCACGTGAACCAGAGCACGCGCATACCAGTTCATTCGGACGGAAAATTGCGACGGCTGCGCACCACGTACAGCGGACGGCCGGTCACTTCGCCGTGGATGTTCGCGATGTATAGCGCGATCAGTCCGAGACAGGTGAGCACGATCCCGACCAGGAACAGGTTGATGACGGCGAGGATCGCCGGGCCGGAGATGTTGAGCTCCAACGGATCGGCAAGGACGTATTTCTCGACGAAGATGAACGCGCCGAGCGCGCCGGACACCAAGGTGATGGAAACGCCGAGGTAGCCGGCGAATTTCAGCGGGAACAGACTGTGGCTGACGATGCTCGAAACCGCGAGACGGACGAGCCGCACCGTTCCGTAGCGCGATTTGCCGTCCGCGCGCGGCGGGGCGGCGAACGTCACATACTCGCGCCGGAAGCCGAGCCAGTCGATCAGTGCGCGGTTCATCCGCGATTTTTCGGTGAAACGGTTGAACTGGTCGATCACCGCGCGGTCGAGGAGACGAAAATCGGTCGCGTTCGGAATGACGCGCGTCTCCGAAATCGCGCCGAGGATCGCGTAGTACGCGCGCGAACAGACGCGGCGCAAGAATCCGCCCGCGCCGCCCTCGCGTACCCCGATCACCACCTCCGCGCCGCCGCGCCAGCGCCGGATGAACTCCGGAATGAGCGCCGGCGGATGCTGCAGATCCGCATCCATGATGATGCATGCGTCTCCTTTCGCCGCGCGGACGCCGGCGGTCACGGCGATCTCTTTGCCGAAGTTGCGGGAAAGCTCGATGACGCGCGCCGAGGGGTCCGCGTGCGCGATCTCGCCGAGCGCCGCCGTGGTGCCGTCCGTGCTTCCGTCGTCCACGAAGATGAACTCGTGCTCCACGTCGAGCGAAGCAAACACCGATCCGAGCGCGTCATACAGCGGTCGGACGTTGTTTGCTTCGTTATAGAGCGGAATGACGACGGAAATCAGCTGCCGGTCGGGCATATCGAAAATCGGCTAATCTTCGTTCAGTTTGCCTCATTCGCCCGAAATGCGCTACTATCGTCACAGCTCATTCAACCGCAAAGGGGTTTGCAATGGAAGAGAAAAATACGCCATCGCCGCGAGAACGGCTCCGGGCGAGAGTGCGCGCGAGGATTCCGCAGGGATATTCCGCCGCCCGGCATCTCGGGATCAGTCTCGGCGTCTGCGCCGCCGCGGTGACGCTCGCCGGCTGGCGACTCGGTTGGCATCTTCGCTGGAAAGATATCGCCGCGATTCCGCCGATGCTCCTCTTCTTGAACGGATTCGAATGGTGGCTGCACAAAGACGTCCTCCATCGCCGAATGCCGCCGGTGTTCCTGTACGAACGCCACACGCTCGACCACCACATGCTGCTCCGCTGGGACGACATGGCGATCCGGGACGCCGCGGAGCTGTATCACGTGCTGCTGCCGGTGCGCGCGATCGCGCTGCTCGCGCTGATCACCGTCCCGCTCGCGTCGATTGTCGCGCTCCTCTTCGGCGCCCACGCGGCGTGGCTGTATCTCGGCCTCGAAGGGATGTACGTCGCGCTCTACGAGCTGACGCATCTCTCGTACCACTTGCCAGCCGATCATCCGATCGCCGGCCTGCGATTCATGCGACGGCTCGCCGAGCACCACGCGCGTCACCACGATCCGCGCATCATGCGGCGCTGGAACTTCAACGTCACGATCCCGCTCGCCGATCTGCTCCTCGGCACGCGCGCCCCGCGCGAACTCGTCGAAAAAATCCGCGCCGAACGCGGCCTCGTCTGATACCGCCCCAATGGCGGTTTTTTTGTCCACCTTCTATTATTGTTCCATATGCGCATCCCGCAACGCCGGTCCGAACTGTACAAAAAATACGGCCGCAACGACGACCACCATCTTTCGGCCGACGCGATCCGCAAACTCAATGCCGATCTCCGCCGTCTCGAAACGGCGCGTCCGCGCGCGCTCGAGGATCTGACGCGCGCCCGCGAAATGGGCGATCTCTCGGAAAACGCGGCGTATTCCGAAGCGAAAGGACGGCTCGCCGGAATCGACCGACGCATCTTCGAAATCAAAGAAAAACTGAAGAACGCGATCCTGATCGAACGCGGGACGGATGACGGCCGTATCGGAATCGGCGCGACGGTCGCGGTCGAGGTCGGCGGTAAACGGCGCACGTACGAAATCACCGGCTCGCAGGAAACCGATCCCGGCTCCGGAAAAATCTCGCATCTCTCCCCCCTCGGCGCGGCGCTCGTCGGCCATGCCGCAGGCGATACCGTCGTCATCATCGCGAACGGCAAAAAAACCGAGTACCGCATCCTCGACGTGAAATAAAACGCCCCGGCATTCGCCAGGGCGTTTTTCGAGAACGATCTTTGCTTAGTCGTTATTTTGGTTCTCGTTTTCGTTCTCGTTGCCGTTACCGCGGCCGTGGTGCGATGAGTTGCTGTTCTCATTCGCGTTTTCGTTGGCATTCTCGTTTTCATTGCCTTCGGGGTGCACGGTGCCGAGCACGGCCTGAAGCGCGACCTTGGCCTTGTCGAGCGCGGCGTGGAAATCATCCTTCGCCTTGTCGAACGCGGCCTTCCTGGTGTCGAGCAGCGCCTGGAGCGACGGACCGACCTTCTCGACGTTCGAGAGCGCGGTCTTCAGCTGGTCGCGCGCCGCTTCGACGCTCGTCCGGAATGCGGCGCGGATCGCCACCGGATCGGCGCCGGTCTTGGCGCAGTCCGCCTTCGCCTTCGCCTCGGCGGCGAGGATCGCGTCGGAGAACGCCTTGAGCGCCGCGTCGATCGCGGTCTGCCGCCCGGTCAACAGCTGATCAAGTCCTTTCCGGAACGCGTCCTGCGCCGCGTCCATCGCCGCGCGCTTCGCTTTCACCGCGGCGTCGACCGCCTGCTGGAACGCGATGATCGCCTGCTTCTGAGCGTCACTCGTGAACTTCTCTTTCAGTTTGGCGATCAACTCCGCGCGGTGCGCATCCGCCTTTGCGCGCATCTCCGCTTCGCGCGCGTCGCGCTCTTCGCGCTTCTTTTTGAGATCCGCGTCCCGTTCGGTGCGCTTTTCCAGCAGTTTCTGCCGGTGGCCGCCGAGGATGTTCGCGAATTTTTCGGACGACGGCCGCTTGGCGAGCTGGGTGCAGAAATTCGCGCCCGCGTTCGAGGAACCGTGATCCGACGATTCGTTCGTGTTCTCCGTCAGGTGCCTCCCCTTCGCCGACACGGCGAGCGGCATCAGCATGCTCGCGGCGAGCGCCGCGGCCGCGACCCGACGGAACATGGAATTATTTGACGTCATAGGAGGAGTCGGTATAGCTCTTAAGTTCGACGTTGGTCGCCTCGGACGCGGAAGCATCTGCGTTTTCCGAATCCAGCGTGTCCGCGGACGCCTGCTCGTCGACGCTGATGCTGTCGACGGTTTTGGAGGCGTCATCCTGCGTTGTGGACGCGTTCTCGCCGGTCGTCACGCCATACTGCTGCGTTGCGGCGCAGCCGGCGCCCACGAGCAGCAACGTGCCGATCGCGGTGAGTAAATAAAGAGGTTTCTTCATAGAAACTTCTAAAGATTAAGAATCTTATTTAAGAGTATAGCACATTATTTTTCTTATCAAAAATCCCCGTTCAGATGAACGGGGATCGAAGAATGTCGCGGCCGTCAGGACGCGAACGGGCGGCACACCCTCGCCTTGAGGTCGAGGAACCGGAGGCGGATCGTCCGCCGATTCGCCGGCAGGTCGGCGACGGTCATGAACCGTTTGCCCGGATTGCAGGTGAGGAGCGCGACCTCCTCGTCGTCCTGGAGCCGTCGCAACCGCTCCGCCTCGGCGCGCGCTCGCGCCTTGGAGATCGACGGGATGCCGTAGGTGAAGCCCAATCCTGCCATGCCGAAGAATGCCGATACATACGCGAGAATGACACCCGTGTCCTTGAGCGCATGGAGCAGATGCCCCCGGGTGACCATGTATGCGATCGTGAGGATCGGAACCCACACGATCGGCGCGAACGGGACCAGCATTGCTGAATACCACGGATCATCCGCTTCGGATGACCACGGCATGAAGACGCTGCCTTTCATGGCATGGCCGACGTCTTCTAGGTCGCCGCGGAGCGGGTGGATGATCGGGGTGAAATTGATCCCGCGCCTGCCGCAGCTCAAGAAAAACGCCGCAAACAGCACGCGCACGAGCCAGATCAGCGTCATGAGCGGCGGCTGGACGGTGTAGGCGAACAGCCGACGCTTGCGGAAATGGCACTGATCGTGCGCTCGGGCGTGGAAGAAATGATTCACCCACGCCTTTTCCCATTCGGCGGGTTCCTTGGCGAAGCATTCCGCCGGCACGTCGACGCCGAGCGAAGTAGAGAGCTCGGCCATCTCGGTCACGCGAACGTCTTGGGTTGTCTCCTGGTATCGCTGCAAGCTGGACTCGTTCCAGGAACAGTCGCTACGGAGCACGCAGTTTCGATACATACCGTTTGCGCGCTGCAAGAATGCATCCCGCACGGTAGTATACGAATCGTCCCGCTCCCAGACGATGACGCCGAAGACCCTATTCGGCCCCGGCTTCTTGAACTCGATGAACGTCATCAGATCGTGCAGCGGAACCACGAAGCGCGATTCGTATTGCGAATCGTGAAACGGCCTGCGGTCATCCTGCGGGGCGACGATGAGCAGGAGCTGCGGCTTGGCGGCGCCTGCCTGATGGAGCGCCGCGATCGTCTCGCGGCTGACGCACCAGCTCACGGCGACCGCGCCGGTCTGGACCTCGGGCTCTTGGATGTGCAATTCGAGCATTTTTCTTCTCCTTGTTGAAAGGACTGGGCTCATCCCATCAGAATAATCGTCGTCTGTCAAGCCGCTTGACCGACCGTTCCCCTTCTGCTATCTTGGCGGCAAGGAGGATGCACCTTTGCAAAAACTGTACTTCGGCCATCCGGTCAACACCTACAACACCGCGCTGGAGCAAAAACTGCTCACGGCGATCGCACGTGGATTCCCGACGTGGCTGATCGAAAATCCGAACACGCCCGAGCACGACGAGGCGTACAAACGCGCCGCGGCGTCAGGGAGCGGGATGACCTACTTCTTCGACAAGGTCCTTCCCGCATGCGAGGGCGGGGTGTTCCTGCCGTTCAGGGACGGCAAGTGGGGCAAAGGCGTCTATGCCGAAGCCGAGGCGCTCTACCGGCGCGGCTGTCCGGTCTGGGAGATCGAGCACGCGACCGGCTTCTGCATCCGTCTTCCCTCGCTGCCGCCGGCGTCACTGGTGCTCACCGTCGAAGAGACTCGAGCACGCATCCGAAACCCCGATCGCACTCCCGTGCCGTACTGAACGGCACGGTTTTTCTTATCAAAAATTCACGACGAGCGCGGCGTACTGTGCAAGATTCGTCACCTGTTGCGCATCCAGCCGTTCGCTCGCGTCAACCCATCTTTCGATCTCCGACGTCTGCGCGGTGACCGTCTCGCCGATCTGCACAACCGGTTCGTCATGGTCTTTGACCAGACCGTCTTCCGCGTAGATATGGCGCGCGCCGTCGAGGTCGCGTCCGGCGTCAGCGAGATACATGCTGATCATCTCGCGATACAGCGTCGTGAGCGAATCTCCCGGCGTCGCCGTCGCGGCGTACGTCAAAGGAAGCGCAGGTGCGGAGACGACGACCGCGGGGGCGGATGCGATCGCGGCCGGAACAACGGGCTTCGTGAGTGACGCCGACGCGACGCCGATCGTCACCACGGCGATGACCATCGCCGCGAAGGCGCCGCCTGCGCGGAACCTCCACCCGCGGTCGGGGCGCATCTTCGCCATCGTGGAAAAGCTGTGCCACAAAAAGATTCCGTTCGTGATCAAAAAATAGAACACCCAGAACAGCACCGAGTAGTACCGGATGTTGCCGAGCGGGAGCCGTCCGGATGCGGCCGCGTAACTGACGAGCGCGACGTACGTAAGCACGTATGCGGCATTGAAACCAAGGAGCGCGGCGAACGGACGTGACACGCCATTCGACTTGCTGTTCGTGGGGCGCCAGCCGACGTGCTGCCGGAACAGGTTGGAGACGACGGCGTGACTGTACGAATAGGAATGCGCCATCCGCACCAGCATTGAACCGTACTTCGGCGCCGTGCGGCGGAAGATCGGCAATACGATGAAGGAATACACAAAATACGGGAAGAACGGCAGGGCGTTCGCCAGGGAAATCTGATCGAAATGGCGGAACAGGATGACGAACACCTGGAACGCCATGAGCAATGCCAGGGCGTGCGTGATGTAATAGAGAAAACCGGACCAGAAACACAGCCGCCGGGCGAATCCGAGTTTGGTCGTCCAGAATTTTTTCGAAAGAAGCATGCTCATGCTCCCGCTGCACCAGCGGTGCTGCTGGTGGAAGTAGGCGTCCAGTTCGCTTGGACACAGGCCGACCGCGAGGATGAGCGGGACGTATTTGATCGCATAACCGGCGGCGATCAGATTGAAACCGGTGTGGACATCTTCGCTGTGTTCGATCTGCGCGGTGCCGCCGATCGCATTGAGCGCGGAACGACGGTAGATCGCGTTCGAACCGACGCAGATCGCGCCGCCGAACCGGTCGCGCGACACCTGAATGATGCGGTAAAAATCCTCCTGCGTCTGGCCGGCGCCGAACTCGAGCGGCGACCGGCGATGGGTGTCGCTGTCGGCGATGAAATACTGCGGCGACTGCACGATTGCGGTTTTCTGATCCTGCATGTATGGCAGGAGTTCGCGAACGAAATCGCGGCGCGGCGCGAAGTCAGCGTCGAACACGACGATGAATTCGCCGTTCGAATGCTCGTGGCCGTATTTCAGGTTGCCGGCCTTTTTCATCTCTCCGCGGTTCGGACGCGAGAGATACTCGAAACCGAAGCGCGCCGCGAGCGCTTTCGCCTCGGCCGATGCGCCGTCGTCGAGGACGTACACTTTTTTCTTGCCGTAGTCGATCGCGCGGACCGCGGCGAACGTCGTTTCGAGGATCGCCGGATCTTCCCCGCAGATCGGCAGGAACACGTCCACGGACGGATCGTTTTTCGTATTCGCCCAAAATTTCTTCACTGCGGCGTCATGCTTCCGCACGTCGAACGCGCGATAAAAAAGATTGAGCCCATAGCTGATCAGGTGGTACAGCGTGAACAGCAACACGATCGGCCCGAAGATCAGCCAATAGCGACGGTCGAGACTGAAAAATCTGGCGTAGCCGTAGAGCACGGAAAACCACGTCACGATGCCGAGCGCGTACACGAAACGCACCGCGTGGGCGTTTTTAATGATATAGGCGTACTTATCGTATGCGGCGGGATGGTTTTTTGGCGTTTTCATAAGACCGGACTTTATACCAAAAAAACCGGATGTTGTCAAGAGATCCAGACAAACCAAAAACCGTCCGGCGTATGCCGGGCGGTTCTTTGCCGGCGATTAGGCGCGGCGGACGTTGGCGGCGCGGGGACCTTTCTCCGAATCCTCGGTGTCGAAGGTCACTTTGTCGCCGACGCGGAGCTGGTCGTACGTGACGTCGACGAGCGCGGACGAATGAAAGAACACGTCCTTGCTTTCGCCGTCAGGGGTGATAAAACCGAACCCCTTGTCGGTCAGCCGCTTGATCTCTCCGTGCATAGCGTTGATGCGTATTATCGTGAGTGATGCGCAAAACCGTACCACGCCCTCTCCGATGTTGTCAATGCCTTGACGCCTGACTTCCTTTTATGCTATAGAATCGGTGTGTTCATTCACAACCGGAACACCGAAAGGAGCACGTGATGAAAAAGATCACTGCAGCGTTGCTGATGATCGGCATGTATCTGGCCGCGGCGCTCGCGATACCGGGGTGCGGCTACAACAGTTCGGTCGACGCGGATCAGTCCGTGAAGGCCGCGTGGGCTGACGTCGAGGCGGCGTACCAGCGACGGATGAACCTCATCCCGAATCTGGTAAAGACCGTCCAGGCATCCGCCAACTTCGAAAAGAGCGTCCTGACCGAAGTCACCGAGGCGCGCGCCTCGGCGACCGCGATCAAGCTCACCGCCGACGATCTCACCGATCCGGCGAAGGTGAAGGCGTTCCAGGCTGCGCAGACGCAGCTGTCGTCGTCGCTCGGCCGGCTGCTCGCAGTCTCCGAAAACTATCCGACGCTGAAGTCGACGCAGGCGTTCAGCGATCTGATGGTGGAGCTCGAGGGGTGCGAGAACCGCATCAACACCGAGGTCCACAAATACAACGACCGGGTCGCCGTCTACAACAACGTCGTGCTGCAGTTTCCGACGTCGATCGGTTCGTCGATGCGCGGATTCCGTGAACGACCGACGTTCAAGGCCGACGACGGCGCGGAGAAAGCGCCACAGGTCGACTTCGGGAGCGGAAAGTGAGCGGCCCGATGAAGACGTTCCTGCTCGCGATCTGCTTCCTGCTCTTCCCCGCGCTCGCGCGCGCCGACTACCCGGACTACCGCGGGTTCGTGACCGACAACGCGAACCTGCTTCCGGCGGATGTCCGCGGCGGCCTCGAACAGAAGGTGCGGGACTACGAAAAAGCGACCTCGATCGAGATCGCGGTGCTGATCGTCCCGACGCTCGCGGGCGAATCGCCGAGCGACTATGCGCAGAACGTCTGGAAACGATGGCATGTCGGCAAGAAGGGCGAAGACAACGGCGTCCTCCTGCTCGTCGTGCCGCCGCCGGAAAAGAAGGCGTGGATCGCCACCGGCTACGGCATCCAGGGGTGGCTTACGGACATCGAGTGTAAGCGCGTCATCAATGACGTGATGCGCCCGCTGAATCTCCAGAATCGGCGGCCGGAAGCGGTCGTCGCCGGCGTCGATGCGATCATCGACAAGCTCGGCAAGACGCCGTGGGCCGAACGGGCGAAACAAAAACCGCCCGCGCAAAAAAATGACGCGGGCGGCGCGGGTTCCATGATCCTCATCATCGTCCTCATCGGCATCGCGATCATCATCTTCCTTCTCATTGCCGCATCCGACGGCGGCTACGGCGGGGGAGGTGGCGGGTGGTCATCCGGCGGAGGAGGATGGGGCAGCGGCTCCTCGGGCTCCTCCGGAGGAGGCGGCTTCGGCGGAGGGAGCTCCGGCGGAGGAGGAGGCGGAGGAGGTTCCGGTTAGCTTTCGCGCCGCCCTGACGAAGGACGGCGCTTTTTCTTTTGGCCGATAGTCGTCTATTCTTAATGACGAATGCGTCATGCCATAAATGCACCGCTCCCCTCGGTGACCGTCGGATTTTTCCCGCGCGAACGGTTCGCCATGGCCGGCGAATCGCTGCGGAGCATCCTTCGGAACGCGGGGATGCCGTTCACCTTGGTGATCGTCGATTGTCCGACGCCGGACCGGTATCGGCGAGAGATGGAAGAAGCGGTCGCCGGGCACGCGAATGTCCGCTGGATTCGCCTCGACCGGCTTCCGATCGTGAACGAATCGAGGAATCTGATCGCGAATGCGACGAACGACGAGTACGTCTGCTTCATCGAAAACGCCGCGACCGCGCATCCGGGATGGCTCGAACGCCTGGTGCGTTCCTGCCGGGAAACCGGCGTAGGCGCAGCGATCCCCCTCGTTTATGAAGGACCGCGCGCCGACGGGAAGGTGCACCATGACCGCGGTTTCGCAAAGCTCGTCAGGGACGAAGACGGCTCCGGCCGTATCCGCACGCTGCACGACGACGGCACGATCGACCACGCCGCCCGGATGGATCGGCCGACGGTGTTCACCACCCTCGAATCGCATTGCATCATGCTGGCGCGCGGGACGCTCGATGCGATCGGACCGTTCGACGAACGGCTAACGGTCAACACTCACGTGGACATCGCGTACGCGCTGTTCACGCACGGCATCAAAATGATTTTCGAACCGCGATCGATCATCGAACACCATCCGGTGCGCTATCTCCAACCGGACGAACGCGCATTGTACGCGTTCCGCTGGGATCCGAAACGGGCGGATGAAAGCATGGTGATGCTCCGAAAAAAATGGCCGCTCAACCGCATTCCGGATGCCGCGGATTTCGCGCGCGGCCAGTTCTATCGCGTCCATCCCCTGCTCTGGAACGCCTATCGCGCCGCACGAATCCCGCGCTGGATCCGGCAGCGTTTTTTCACCGCGCATCCGACGTCATGATATGAACGTCTTTCGACGCGTCTTCAAAAGGATTTCCCGGCGTCTCAACCGGGTGCGGAAAAACCTGGTCTGCCATCGTATACAACGGAATGCCTGCGTGCATGTGTTCCGAAAAGACATCGACGATCTCGGCGCGGGTCCGGGCGCGGCGCTCTACATCGATGACAAAGAGGTGCTCCGTCTGGATTGCTTCGGCGAGGGGCGCGGCCACTATCACGTGCACCTGGACGAAATCGAACCCGGCAAGGTTGAAAGGATATTTTTTGCCGAAAAATCGGTTGAAGACCAGATCGCCCGGACGGCGCTGGAATTGAGCGCGAATCTTCCAGGCCATCTCGCGACCAGCCGCGATCCGAACATCCGCGAATTCAAAATAGACGCCGCCCGATTCGCAACCGCCGCCGCTTGGGCACAAGCGAAAATGCTGGACTACGCCAAATAGAATATCTTCTCACCACTCCCCTCGCGGAAGTTTGCGCTGCTGTTTCTTTTCGCCGATCCGCCGCTTCTCGCTCAGCCGCTGTTCTTTCTGCGATCTGCTCACGCGGGTCGCCTTGCGTTCCTTCTTCGGCGCGAGCGCATCCGTGACCAATTCTTGAAGGCGTCGGATCACCTCTTCCCGATTTTGCACCTGCGAACGCTCCGCTTGCGCGGCGAGCACGATCTCATCCTCGTTGTTCAGGCGATTCCCCGCATACGCGCGTATCGCCGCCTTCTGCTCCTCGGTGAACGCCTGGGAATCGCCCACGCGCCAACGAAGCTGGGCCTTGCTGGAGGTCTTGTTCACATTCTGGCCGCCGGGACCGGAAGAGCGCACGAATTCCAGCTGGATTTCGCTTTCCGGGACTGCGGGCGGATCGTCCGTATTATTTTCAGGGCTGTGCATCATCTCTTCAGGCGGCCGTTCGCCGTGGAATTCCATATGCAGAAACTATAGCAATTTTTAAAGAAATCCACAGCGTTATACGAAAACGCCCGATCCGTATGCTATACTTAGCGTAGTAATAATTATTTACTCATGAAACCATGAGAAAATACTTTTCATTCGCCATCGCCGCCGGTCTTTTGCTGGCAGGCGCGGGCTGCGTCGGTTCGACGTCGACGACCGTAAACGTCCCGCAACCTGCGGCGCAGGGAAGGGCGGTCTTCACGGTCACGGACGCCACAGCCGCGCTCACGAACGTCACCGCGGTGAACATCACCGTCACGAAAGTCGAAGCGCACAGCGCCACGGAAGGCTGGGTCACCGTCTCCACGGCGACCAAGCAGTACGACCTTCTCAAACTGAAGCAGACGAATACCGCCGAACTCCTCGCCGATGCGAACCTCGCCGCCGGAACGTATGATCAGATCCGCCTGGAGATCAGCAAAGTGGAAGTAACGGCGAACGGGACGACGCAGGAGGCGAAACTGCCGTCGACCAGTCTGAAGATCGTCGGCAACCTGACGATTACGGCCGGCCAGACCTCTACCGCCGCTCTGGACTTCATGGTCGACAAGTCGTTGCACATCACTGGGAACGGGAAGTACATCCTCGCCCCGGTCGTGAGGCTTGAGACCAAGGACGATGCGAGCGTCACGATCGAATCGAACGACAAGGTGGACGTGAACAGTGGCGCAACGGAAAGCGACGAGACCGAGGGGATGGACGAAAAAGGCGAGATGAAAAGCGGCTTCGAGTTGAAAGACAACCTCGAACTCGACGCGCAAGGCATGGTGCAAGTCCACGTAAAATAGGACCTCACCAAAAGAAAACCCCGATTCCTATCGGGGTTTTTCTTTTTCCGGGATCACGGGATCAGATGCGCCGTATTGATCAAGACGAGGATCGTGAGTAAGAAAATCAAGATGATAGCGAGACTTCCGATGGTAGAAACCACCAATGCGATTGCTTCCCGTTTTTTCCCGTCCAGGTACAACATCACCGGCTTGCCGAAAATGAGCATGCCCATCGTCGCCGCAGAGACGACGAGCAACAGGAGGAAGACGACCGGCGCGAAGGCGTTATCCTTGTCGGATCCCACAATTGTCTGCGCGTGCCGCATGAACGTCGTCACGACTGTGATATACAACACCGCGAGAGCCGAAAAGAGCATGCCTTGTTTCGCGATCTTGGCGTCGAACATATCCGGGCAATTGTACCACGTTCGCTTCTATTTCGCTTTGAGCAAGGCGAGGATTTCGTCGAGTTTTGCGTCCATTTCGGCGAGCCGGTCGCCGCCGATGACGCCTTGCGCCGGCATCGCGGCGGCTTCGCCCTCGGCGCGCGCCGTGGCGCCGCAGCCGCCGTTGCGCTTGTCGCACGACCAAAACGCCGCGTACGGTTTATTCTTCGCCCGGCTGAATCCCGCCGGAATCAGCCGCATCTCCTTGTCGCACGTCTCGCACACTTTGGTGGTCATATCCATGACGTTATTGAATAAAGTCGCCGAACCGGCGGCACCATAGACGACGGAAAAAACGGTGTCAAATAATATTCACTTACTTATACAAGTGATCCTGTCTTGAGTGTTCCCGTCGACTCGTAGGCGGCGATGATCACTCCGGTCGTGGAGATTTTCGAGTCGAGGAGCCTGAACCCTTCGGCTTGCGTGCCTTCCGCGAACAGCCGCTTGCCGGGGCCGACCGTCACCGGAAACGTCCATACATGCATCCGGTCGATCAGATGATGCTTCAGCAGGGTCTGAATCAGGTTACCGCTGCCGTGCACCCAGAGATCCGGACCGTCTTCTTCCTTGAGCTTCTTGATCTGCGCCACGACATCGCCGGTGATGCACGTCGAATTCTCCCACGCGGGTTCGAAGGCTGTCTGTGATACGACGTACTTCTTCGTGCCGTTGAATTTTTCCGCGATGACGGAGCCCGACTTTACCTTCGGCCAATACCCGGCGAAGATGTCGTACGTGAACTTGCCGAGCAGGAGTTCGAACGGCAGAGCCATGAAACCGTCCATGATCTTGCCCATGATCTCGTCCCAGTAATTGGCCGACCAGCCGCCATAAACGAAGCCGCCCGTCGTATCTTCCTCGGGCGCGCCGGGCGCCTGCACGACGCCGTCCAGCGTCACGAATTGCGTCACGATGATTTTTCTCATAGGTGCTATATTAGGGTTTGTTGAACGACTGGTACCGCCGAAAGAGCCTCTCGGCCCGCGCGGGCGAGATTCTCTTCACGAACGTGACTCGCGAACCGTAGAACGAGGGTACATCGAGCATCTTGTGGCGGATGAGGGGCCCCCAAGACCATTTCGAGACCACGCTACCATCCGATTGCACCACGCCCGCATGCGTGAATTCTTCACCTGCCCTCGGATTACGATACAGCACCAGATCGCCTTTGGACGGCCTCCGCATTTGCACGAGCTCACCTTGGTCAAGAAGCTTCTGAACAAACGCGCTGTAGATGAAACCTTTCGTTCGCCTAAGAACGCTTGTCCGCTTGTGAAGTCCGAGCGCGTAGATGAAACAATTGTAGTTCCTCGATTTTTCCGGCGGCGGAACCAGCACCTGTAGAGTCTTCGGCAGCAACGGCAAAACATGCCTTTCGAACAGCCCGGGTGTGTACCACCTGCGGTAACCACTCGTACCCGATGCTATAACGATTTTCCCGAGCCTGATTCGCAGCGACTTTGGCATAACAACACGACAGGGGTTCATTGTTCATTTTTCTCGTTGGGGCAAATCGTCAGTGATTTTCATCCAAGGCAGTTTTTGCGATACCCAAATATGCTCTTGTAGTTTGAAACTTTCAGAATTATCAAAAACCCCAACAGGTACAAAAATCTCTCCGGGCTTCTCTGAGTAGCGGTAAGTAAATGGTGACCCGCAAGTTTCGCAAAAAGACCGCACCACACTTTTTGAGGACTGGTAATCTTTAGGATCGCCTTGCAATAATTTTAGGGTGTCCGTAGCATATCCAACCCAAACAGTGTAAGGGGCGCCACTTATTTTTCGGCAGTCAATGCAATAACAAGCACCGACCCAAAAAGGGTCTTTATCTGTCTTAAACTTTATTGCGCCGCAATGGCATCCGCCTTCCATGCTCACCAGCATAGCGTGCCCATGTCTCCGTTGAAAGAGCCCCACCTCTGGAAAACGAATGAATGCAATGCAAAACGCCCAGCTTTCGGCTGAGCGTTCTACATGGCTCC
>CAZAPV010000018.1:0-18716 GCA_964487195.1 uncultured Gammaproteobacteria bacterium
TATGACGTCGCTCGCGGCGTCCAGCGCGTCCTGCAGCGGTATAAGGACCTCCAGGACATCATCGCGATCCTCGGGATGGAAGAGCTGTCCGAAGAGGACCGGCGCACGGTCTCCCGCGCGCGCAAAATCCAAAAATTCCTGTCCCAGCCGTTCTTCGTCGCGGAGACGTTCACCGGCGTGCAGGGAAAATACGTCCCGCTCAAGGAAACGGTTCGCGCGTTCAAAGAGATCCTCGACGGCAAGCATGATGCGACCCCGGAGCAGGCGTTCTACATGAAAGGCGGGATCGAAGAAGTGACCGCATGAGCAAACTCCATTTCGAACTCACCACGCCCGAACGAATCGTCCTCAAAGAAGAGGTCGACGGCGTGACGCTGCCGACGCAGGAAGGGGAGATCACCGTGCTCGCGAACCACATCCCGCTCGTCGCGAATCTGAAACCGGGGGTGGCGACGGTGCATCGCGACGGTCGGCAAGAATATCTGGCGGTCTCCGGCGGCTTCGTCGAAGTGCAGCCCGGGAGCAAGATCATCGTCCTCGCCGACACCGCCGAGCGCGCCGAGGAATTGGATCTGCAAAAAGTCGAGGAAGCCCGCGCGCGCGCCGAGCGCTTGCTCACGGAGAAGCGCCACGCCGACGACGTCTCGTCCGCGAGCGCGATCGCCGCACTCGACCGCGAAATGGCGCGCATCAAAGTGATTCAAAAACACCGCACCCGCCGCATTCCGCCGATCGCGCAATGACCTCGTTGACAGGGAGGGAAGATCTTGCTACCCTTCCACAGCTCACGCTTACCCAAGAGGAGGATCGATGCGAACGATGGCCCACGCTATGGAAACAAAAATCGCCACATTCCTGCTCGACCACAACCGGAAGCAGAGCGCGCTCTTTACCAGTCCCGACGCCGTCGGCGGCCGGCAGCTGTACCGCGCCAAGCATCCGACCGAGATCGCCGCGCTCAAATGCATGGACGGCCGGCTCAACCTCGCGATCATGACCGAGACGCCGCCGGGGATCATCCAGCCGTTCCGCAACATCGGCGGGAAGTTCGACCTCGGCTGGCCGCACTTCGGCCAGGTGTTCGAAGGATGGGTGAACTACTCGATTTCGCGCGGACGCCGCTGCCTCGTGCTCGTCACCTACCATTTTTCGAAAGGGGACGCGCATCGCGGCTGCGCCGGCCACGCGTACGACACGATCGCGGCGCGCGAAAACGCCGCCGAGCTCGTGCGGCAGATCGACCGCGTCTTCGGCGGCGATCACGCGACGGTGCATCCGATCCTGGTCGGCATCGAAACCGACGAGGACGCGCTCGTACTCCACGGCGAGCACGGTACCGTGAACCTCGCCGACGAATACTCGGGGTCGACAGGCAAGGTCGAGCGCTCCATCCAGGAAAAGGTGTATCCCGACATGCAGCCCGAGATGATCGCGGATCTGATGCCGCTCGTCATCGGCAACCTGCGCCACATCGACGCGATCCGCAAGGCGAAACGGCCGATCGCCGACGCCGAACACAAAGAGCAGGTGCTCGCGGTCGGCCGCGGCTTCGACTGGCTGCATCTGCCGAACAAGGCGCTGATCGTCGGACCGTACAGCTACAACCTGGGGGATCCGATCGCGGTCGCTGGCACGGTGCTCCTCGGCAACATCAAGGCCGGCCGGATCCGCGGCGAGGACGGCGTCGTGCTGCTGTCGTCCGCGGCGTACCGCAAAGAGCAGGGGTTCGAGCAGTACCGCGCGGTCGAGAAAGCGCGGGCGCTCGCGCGCTTCGCCCTCGCGACGCTCCACGAGCGCGTCCCGGAGCTGAAGCCGTACCTCCGCACGCTCGTCGGCACCACCGACTTCGACACGCGGCTGTTCACCCCGCTGCCGTTCGAAGAATAGCTCCAGACTCCGCCACCTCGGCGGAGTTTTTTGATATGAAAAAAGCATCCGAGGGTCGGATGCTAAGGGTCGGGGGCGTCTTTCGTTTCGTGGACGACGTACTGATCCTGACCGTTCGTGTACGAGTACGTTTCCGGGAACGGTTCGTTCGCGCGGCGCGCTCTGGTGAGGAACCACGGCTCGCAGGACCCGCCTGCCCAACAGTGCCAGCTCATCCCGACGAGCTTCTGATTCGCCGCGAGCGTCATCTCCTGCCTCGTTGCGGCGGCAGCGGTGCGCGTCTTCGGCGCGGTGAGCACGACCATGCCGATGATCGTGCCGGCGATCACGTACGAAAGAACGCACAATGTCGTGATGATCGTCTTGTAGACGGTTCCGGAGTCGGACTTTGCAAAGAAACGCATCTCGCACCTCCTCGCCGAGAGAGTAGCATAGTGCGTCATGCAGTCAAGCCATTGACGCTATTTCCACGCTCTGGCACGCTCATCGCAGCAGTTCCTTCCCACAGGAGACATCATGAGGCGACCGTGAAGGCGCCGCGCGACCGCGCGGATTGGTCTGGGATCGTCCTCGAGAGCGTCAACGTCGGCGCGCATCCGTGCGACCGGCTGAAGCTCGACGGCTACCAGTACGTCAACGAGCAGGAACTCGCCCTCGCGAAACTGCTCAAACGGATGGGGATCCCGTTCACGCCGGATGTGCGGATCGTGCTCGACGTCCCGCCCGACGCGCGCGGCGAACGCGGGTCTGCGCAGCGGATCTACGTCCCGGATTTCATCTTCGACAAGACGGCGTATCTCTGGTGGGGGATCGGCGGCCGCCAGGTGATCCACGGTCTCGAAGCGAAGCGCGCGGTGTCCGGCCATTTTCCGGCGCGGGCGATCCAGAACATCGATCTGCTCGCCGCCCAGCGCAACGTGCGCGTCAAATTGCTCTCGGGCGCGCAGATCATGCGCTTCGCCGCGAAAGGCGCGCTCCCGATGGAGCCGCTCGAACGATAAGAGAACGAACTCCCGCAACTGCGGGAGTTTTTCCTTCATTGCCCGGCGCGCGGGAAAGCTCTACGATGGAAAGCGAACGATCGCCTTTGTGGAACCAGCATTGACGAAAATCAGACCGAAAACTGCCGCGAAGACCGCGCCGACACATCCGTTGCTCGCCGATTTGAACGACGAGCAGCGACGCGCGGTGACGCACGAATCCGGGCCGCTCCTCATCATCGCGGGTGCCGGCACCGGCAAGACCACCGTGATCACGCGGCGGATCGCCTGGCTGATCGAAACCGGCCGCGCCAAACCGGAGGAGATTCTCGCACTCACGTTCACCGACAAGGCCGCCGGCGAGATGATCGAACGGGTGGACCGCCTGCTGCCGATGGGGTACGTCGACCTCTGGATTTCGACGTTCCACGCGTTCTGCCAGCGCATCCTCGAAGCGCACGGGCTCGATATCGGCCTGCCGCACGAGTTCCGGCTGCTCGGCGAAACCGACGCCTACCTTCTCGTCCGTAAAAATTTCCAGCGGTTCGCACTCAACTATTACCGGCCGCTCGGCAATCCGACGAAATTCATTCACGCGCTGCTCAAGCATTTCTCGCGGGCGAAAGACGAAACGATCGGTCCTGCGGAGTACCTCGACTACGCGAAAAACCTCGCGCTCGACAAGGACAACGCCGCGTTCGACGCCGAGGACGCCTCGCGCCAGCGCGAACTCGCCGATGCGTACCACGCGTATCAACAGCTGCTCGTCGACCACGGCTGCCTCGACCTCGGCGACCTGCACCTATTCGCGATCGAGCTGCTCCGTAAACGGAAACGAATCCTCGAAGAGTACCGCAACCGCTTCAAATACGTCGTCGTGGACGAATTCCAGGACACCAACTGGGCGCAGTACGAGCTGATCAAGATGCTCGTCGGCAAGGGCGGCAACATCGTCGTGGTCGGCGACGACGACCAGTCGATCTATAAATTCCGCGGCGCGTCGATTTCCAATATCCTCCAATTCAAAAACGATTTTCCTTCGTCGAAAGAGGTGGTGCTCGCGCGCAACTACCGCTCGCGGCAGAACATCCTCGATCTCTCATACCGTTTCATCCAACTGAACAATCCGAACCGCCTCGAAGCGAAACTCGCCACCGCGGACGGGAAGGGGATCACGAAGAAACTCGCCGCGGACGCGAAAGGGAAAGGGCTGATCGAGCACCTCCGATTCGCGACGCTCGCCGACGAGGTCGCCGGCGTCACGCAAAAAATCCTTGAACTTCGCGACGCCGATCCCGATCTCGGCTGGAGCGATTTTTGCATCCTGGTGCGCTCGAACGGCGGCGCGGATGAGTTCAGCCGCGAGCTGCAGCGACGCGCCATTCCGCATCAGTTTCTTGCGCTCAAAGGACTGTACGCCAAGCCGATCGTCCTCGACTGCATCGCGTATTTCCAGCTGCTCGATAACTACCACGAAAGTCCGGCGCTGTTCCGCGTGCTCTCTTCGCCGGCATACAAGGTGGCGGGCGCCGATCTCGTCGAACTGACCCACGCGGCGTCAAAAAAAGCGGAATCGCTGTTCGAGACGGCAAAGCGGCACGCCGCGATCGCGGCGCTCTCGCCCGAGACGCACAAGACGCTCGACCGCCTGCTTGCCGACGTCGAACGCCACACGCAGATCAGCCGCGCGAAAAGCGTCACCGAACTGCTCGTCAAATTCCTATACGACTCCGGCTACGTCGCCGAACTGAAGAACGACGACACCGCAGAAGCGCGCGAGAACGTGAGCTACGTGAAGCAGTTCCTCGACCGGCTGAAGCGGTTCGAGCTCGGCAACGACGAACCGACGCTCCGGCATTTCATGGAAGAGTTCGCGCTCGAACGGGAATCCGGGGAAGAGGGGGGCCTCGCCTTCGACGTCGAAACCGGGCCGGACATGGTGCGCATCATGACCGTGCACGCGGCGAAAGGGCTGGAATTCCGCCACGTGTTCGTCGTGAACATGGTGGACAAACGGTTTCCCGCGGTCGGCAGAGGCGGGGAGATCGAGTTGCCCGACGCGCTCACCAAAGAGATCGTTCCGGAAGGCGACATCCATCTCGAAGAGGAGCGGCGGCTGTTCTATGTCGCGATGACGCGCGCGAAGGACGGCCTGTTCCTGACGTCCGCCGAAGACTACGGTGGCAAACTGAAGAAGAAACCGTCGCGCTTCCTCAGCGAACTCGGGTTCGCCGCTGCGCCAAAAACGGCGCCGGTGAGCGAGGCACTCGCCCCGGTCGAAACCGTGCCGACGACGACAAAAAAACCGGAGTACGTCCTGCCGTCGCATTTCAGCTTCACCCAGCTCGCGGCGTACGCGAAATGTCCGCTTCAGTATAAGTTCGCGCACGTCATCAAGATCCCGGTGTTCGGCAAGCCGCAGTTGAGTTTCGGGAAAACGATCCACGCCGCGCTCGAACGGTTCCTGCGCGAACTCACCGCGCGAAACGCCGCGTCGCAGCAAACGCTGTTCGGGGCGGCCGCGGCGACGGACGCGCTGCCGGTGAGCAAAGACGAACTGTTCGCGATGTACGCGGAATCATGGGAAGACGACTGGTATCCGGACCGGCCGACGAAAGAAAAATACCGCGAAAAAGGGAAGGCGATCCTGACGCTGTTTTACGAGCAGGTCAAAAAAAATCCGCCGAACCCGCTCTTTCTCGAAAAGGATTTCAAACTCAAAGTCGGGGAATACGCGATCAAAGGGAAGATCGATCGGATCGACGCGCTCGCGGACGGCGCGGTGGAGATTATCGACTACAAAACCGGCGCGCCGAAAGACGAGGATTCGCTCAAAGGCGACGACAAGAAGCAGCTGCTGCTGTATCAGATCGCGGTCGGCCGGCTTTTCGGGATGAAACCCGCGCGGCTCACGTACCATTACCTCGAGGATGGGAGCACGGTGAGCTTCCTCGGCGCGGAAGAGGATCTCGGAAAGTTCGAGGAAGAGACCGAAAAAACGATCGCGCGCATCAATGGCGGCGACTTCTCGCCGAAACCGGGCGGCCACTGCAAGTTCTGCGACTTCGCGAGCATCTGCGAATTCAGGGCGTGAAAGGTGATAGAATGAACGCATGACGCTCCGCACCTACCTCGCGCTCATGGCGGTCGGCACCGCGCTCTCCTGGGGCGCGGTCGCGCTGATCGTTGTCGCGCTCGATCCGGCGCAGACGCCGACGATCGTCGTCGTCATGCTGTACGCGAGCGCGCTGCTCGCGCTCACCGGCACGTTTTCGATCGCCGGCCTCGCGCTCCGCCGGACGATCCTGCGCGGCGAGTTCCTCGTTTCACGCCAAGTCGCGGTATCGTTCCGCCAAGCGATCCTGCTTGCGCTTCTTGTGGTCATCGCGCTGGCATTCCGGAGCAGATCGCTTCTCACCTGGTGGAACGCCGCGCTGCTCGCCGCGGCGGCGCTGCTGCTCGAATTCTTCCTCGCGCCGCAAAAACCGAGGCAGCCGTAGCGCCTTGCCTGTTTGCGGCACCGCCGTTATACTTGCCGGGACATCGACGACCGTCCGAACGTAATGAACAAAAAAGATGTTCGATAATTTCCTCGGAAAATTTTCCCGTGATCTCGGCATCGACCTCGGCACCGCGAACACCCTCGTCTACTGCAAAGACAAGGGGATCATCATCAACGAACCGTCGGTGGTCGCGCTCAATACCAGGACCGGCCAGATCGTCGCGGTCGGCCACACGGCGAAAGAGATGGTCGGCAAAACGCCGGCGCACATCGCGACGGTGAAGCCGCTCGTTTCCGGCATCATTTCGGATTTCGAAGTCACGGAAAAGATGCTCCGCTTTTTCATCGAGAAGGCGCATAAGGACCAATTCTCGATCGCGCCGCGGCCGCGCATCGTGATCGGCGTGCCGCTCGATCTCACCGAAGTGGAACGCAAAGCGGTCGAAGACGCGGCGCTCAACGCCGGCGCGCGCGAAGTGTATCTCATCGAGGAACCGATGGCGGCGGCGATCGGCGCGCGGCTGCCGATCAGCGAACCGATCGGCAACATGGTGGTGGACATCGGCGGCGGGACGACCGAGATCGCCGTCATCTCGCTCTCCGGCGTTGTAACATGGAAGTCGCTTCCGATCGCCGGCGACGAACTGAACAAAAACATCGTCCAGTTCGCGCGAGAAAACTTCAACCTGCTGCTCGGCGAACGGATCGCCGAGACGATCAAGATCCGGATCGGCTCCGCCGACGAACTGGAAGAAGCGCTGCAGATCGAAATGCGCGGCCGCGACATGGTGACCGGCCTTCCGAAAGAGATCATCGTGACCGACCGGCAGATCCGCGAGGCGACGGCGCGGTCGATCCGGACGATCGTCGAAAGCATCAAAGCGGCGCTCGAGATGACGCCGCCCGAACTGGTCGCCGACATCTACGAGCGGGGAATCGTGCTCACCGGCGGCGGCGCCCTGCTGCGCGGCCTCGACCGGCTGATCTCGCGCGCGGCCGAAATTCCGGTCCGCGTCGCCGACGATCCGCTCACCTGCGTCGTGCGCGGCACCGGCATCCTCCTCGACAATCCCGAACTGCTCAAAACGATCGCGCTGCCGTCATCGCAAGAAACGACCGCCGCGGAACGGCGCACGATGTTCGCCTGATCTCCGCCATCCTGTATGCCGGCTTCGCGCACACCTCGACGGATGAACGTCGCCGCGGCCGCGATCGTCCTCTTCCTGCTCGTCATCGGACAGGCGCTCGGCATACTGCGCCCGATCACGACCGCCGTCGCGCGGATCGCCGCGCCGGTCTACGGCGCGGGCGCCGGCGTCCGGCGTTTTTTTGACGGCGCATTCGGACCGACACAGGACGCGGCCGCGCTCGCCGAAACGGTCGATCGGCTCACCGTCGAGAACGCGCAACTCAAAGAACTCGCCGCGGAAAACGAATCGCTCAAAGCGGCGCTCCATTATGGGGATCGCGCGGCGGACGGGGCGGTCGCGGCGCGGGTGATCGCCGAAATCGACGATGGCGAAACGCATGGCTTGCTGATCGATCGCGGCAGCGACGACGGTATCGCGGCGGGACAGCCGGTGATCGTCGGCGACGGCGTCATCATCGGAAAAATCGACGTCGTCAAAAACCGGACCGCGTTGGCGCTGCTGCTTTCGGATTCGAAAAGCCGGCTGGCGGTTTCAATACAAAACGCGAACGACACGCTCGGCGTCCTTGAAGGGGATCGCGGCCTCAGCATGGCGATCAAACTGATCGCGCAAACCGAACCGATTCAGTCGGGAAACGTGATCGTCACGTCGGGAGCGGAAGCCGGCGTCCAGCGCGGCCTGGTGGTCGGCACCGTCGACACCGTGGTCAAAAACACGCAGGACCCGTTCCAATCAGCGACCGTCGCGCCGTTCCAAATCTGGATGCATCAGCCGTTCGTGCAGATACTCACGGGCGGGGGATAGTATGGCAAAACGGCTCGCGCTCATCCTTTTCGCCGCCGCGCTCGGCATCTTCCAGAGCAGTTTCATCACGGCGTTGCCGCGGCCGTGGAGCGCCGTGGAGCTGCCGCTTCTTTTCGTCGTCGCGCTGGTCTGCAATTTCCGATTCGATGACGCGCTGATCGCCGCAGGAACGTCGGGCGTCGTACTCGGGATGCTTTCCCCGACGCCGTTCGGCATCGTCGCGGCGGTCTGGATCGCGCTCGCGGCCGGAATCATCGCGCTGTTCACCACGGTGTTCACCAACCACGCGTGGCCGGGCGTGCTCGGCATCAACGCGGTCGCGTATCTGGCGCTGCGCGCCGCCGTGACGGCGACGGGGATGATCGCCGCGGCGTTCTCGAACGCGCCGACGATCGGGATCGCCGTCGATCCCGTCGGACTGCTCTCGTCGCTTGGCGTGCAGCTTGTCGCCGCGGCCGCGCTGCTCTGGGCCGGCGATATCGCGAAAAAAATCG
This sequence comes from uncultured Gammaproteobacteria bacterium, assembly GCA_964487195.1. Classification (GTDB taxonomy): domain Bacteria; phylum Patescibacteriota; class Patescibacteriia; order SG8-24; family SG8-24; genus CAZAPV01. Next base: position 8,819 of record CAZAPV010000018.1, read on the forward strand.
CGTCGCCGTTTCTCTTTATCCGCTGATCATGCCGCCGCTGTCGCGCCACAACCGAAACGGATCCGAGGACATGTTCCCGTTCTTCGACGGCGGCGCCGATTTCGGACGGATCGATCCGAGCCGGAGCGATGCGGTGATAGAAAACGCCACGGACGACGGATCGGAAACGGAGGAGACGCCGCATTACGTCGGGCGGGCGGTCGGCGAACGAGCGCTCCGCGGATTTTTCGCGGCGCTCGCCCTCCTGCTCATCATCGTGCTCACCCGCGCGGCGATCGTGCAGATCGCGAAAAATGACTACTACGTGCGCCTCGCGGAGGACAACCGGAGCAGGATCGCCTGGCTGCCGGCGAAGCGCGGCATCATGTATGACCGCAACGGAACCCCGCTCGTCAGCAACGTGCCGAACTTTTCGGTGACGGTGACGCCGGCCGATCTGCCGGCCGATCCCGGCGCGCGCCAGGACGCGCTGATACGCCTCGCGGACGTTCTCGGGGTGCAGCCGATCGACATCGAACGGCAGCTGGACGCGTTCAAAAAATATCCGACTACGCCGGTCACGGTCGCGGACGACGTGGATCATACGCAGGCGATCCTCGCGGAAATACTTTCATCGCGCGTCCCGGCGATCGCGCTCGCCGTCGGCACCCGCCGCGATTATCTCGCGAGCGCGGCGACGCCGTCGCTGTCGCACGTCCTCGGTTTCGAGGGGCGAGTAACGCAGGATGACCTCGATCACGGCGCCGACGCGGCGATCCCGAACGATCTCGTCGGGAGAACCGGCCTCGAAAAATTTTATGACGACGCGCTCCGCGGCGTGTACGGCAAACGGCGCATCGAAGTCGACGCCGCCGGCCACGCGAAGAACGTCATCGCCGAAGACGACGGCGTCCCGGGCCGCAACCTGACGCTCTCGATCGATCTCGATCTGCAAAAATTCGCGGAAAACGCCTTCCGAAGCGAACTGCGCGCGATCGGCAAGACGCGCGGGGCGGTGATCGTGATGAATCCGAAAACCGGGGAAATCCTCGCGCTTGTGAGTGAACCAAGCTTCGATGACAACCTGTTCGCGCAAGGGATCTCCGCCGCAGACTATCAAAAACTGGCGAACAATAACGACCGGCCGCTGTTCGACCGCGCGGTCTCCGGATTGTTGCCGGCCGGCTCGACCTTCAAACTGGTCGTCAGTTCCGCGGCGCTCGCGGAACACGTCGTCACCGCGACGACCACCGTGCTCTCCACCGGCGGGATCCACGTGGACAAATGGTTTTTTCCGGATTGGAAAGCCGGCGGCCACGGCATCACGAACGTCACCAAGGCGCTCGCGGAATCGGTGAACACGTTCTTCTATTACGTCGGCGGCGGCTACCAGAATTTCCAGGGGCTCGGCGTGGATCGCATCGTTGCATACGCGAAAAAATTCGGCCTCGGCAGCACGCTCGGCATCGATCTTCCGAACGAAGCGGCGGGATTTTTGCCGACCAAGGCGTGGAAAGAGACGACGAAGGGGGAGCAGTGGTACATCGGCGACACGTACCACCTCGCGATCGGCCAGGGCGACCTGCTCGTGACGCCGCTCCAGATCGCGAACGTCACCGCGGCGGTGGCGAACGGCGGGACGCTGATGCGGCCGCGCCTCGTGATCGCGGAGACCACTGCCGGCGGCGCGACGATCGAGCACAAGCCGGAGGTGATCAATCCGCAGGTGGTAGACAAGGGCGTGATCGACATCGTGCGCAAAGGGATGCGGCAGGCGGTGACCTCGGGAAGCGCCCGTTCGCTCGGCGATCTCCCGGTCGCCGTCGCGGCGAAAACCGGCACCGCGCAATGGAACTCCGCCAAAGCGACCCACGCATGGTTCACCTCATTCGCGCCGTACGACGATCCGCAGCTCGTCGTCACCGTGCTGATCGAAGAGGGCGGCGAAGGGTCCTCGGTCTCGGCGCCGGTCGCCAAAGCGATCTACGCGCATTATTTCAGCCGCTGACCGTTTGACACCGCCGCTCGGCGTTCGTATGCTCTAAGGATATGGACGCGCAGATCTACATTTCCAAGGAGGGCCTGGAGAAAGCGAAACAGGAACTCGAGTATCTCAAAAAAACGAAACGCCGCGAGGTCGCCGACCGCATCGAAAAAGCGAAAGACCTCGGGGATCTTCGCGAAAACGCGGAATACCACGACGCCAAAGAAGAGTCGGGATTCGTCGAAGGCCGCATCATCGAACTGGAAGACTTGGTCAACCGGGCGACGGTGATCGCGGCGGGATCATCCGACGCCGTGACGGTCGGCGCAAACGTGAAGGTCCGCTACGACGGGAAGGAAAAAACGTTTACGATCGTCGGTTCCGCGGAAGCGGATCCGGTCAAAGGATATATCTCCAACGAATCGCCGCTCGGCCGCGCGCTCCTCGGCAAGAAAGTGGGGGAGCACGCCGAAGTGAACGTGCCGGCAGGGAAAATCCGCTACGTCATCGCATCGATCAACTGATATGCCGGAACACTCATCCGTCGAAGAGGCGGCGGTCCGCCTGGAAAAATTGCGCGCGATCAGTGCGGCCGGGGTCGACCCATATCCATCCGCGTCGTCGCGCACCCACCGCATCGCCGACCTGCTCGGAAATTTCGACGCGCTCGAACGGAAAAAAGAGAATGTGACGGTGGTCGGCAGAATCAAGGCGATCCGCGGCCACGGCGGCGCGTGCTTCGCCGATCTCGAAGACGGCACGGAAAAAATCCAGCTGCACATGAAGCGCGACGTCGCCGGCGCTTCCGCGTATGATTTTTTCGAGCAGGTGGCGGACAGGGGAGACTTCATCCAGGCGAACGGCGCGCCGTTCGTCACGAAGCGCGGCGAGAAAAGCATCGAGGTGTCGGCGTGGGCGATGCTCGCGAAGTCGCTCAAACCGCTCCCGGACAAATGGCACGGCCTCGCCGACGTGGAGATCCGCTACCGCAAGCGCGAACTCGATCTCGTCGCCAACCACGAGGTTCGTGCGATTTTCAAAAAGCGCAGTCTGATCGTGCAGACGATCCGCGAATTCTTTACGAAGGAAGGATTCATGGAAGTGGAGACGCCGATCCTGCAGCCGATCCCGGGCGGTGCCACGGCCAGGCCGTTCGCCACGCACCACAACGCACTCGACATCGACCTCTACCTGCGCGTCGCGCCGGAACTGTACCTCAAACGGCTGATCGCCGGCGGCTACGAACGGGTGTTCGAAATCGCGCGCTGTTTCAGGAATGAAGGGATCGACCACAGCCACAATCCCGAGTTCACGCAGATCGAGTTCTACCAGGCGTACGCCGACTACGACGATCTGATGGCGCTCACCGAACGGCTGCTCCCGCACGTCGCGGAAAAAACGAACGGCTCGGCATCGGTCGAGTACGACGGCAAAAAGATCGATTTCACTGCGCCGTATCCGCGCATCACGTTCCGCGACGCGCTGATCGAATACGGGGATATCGACATCGAAAAATATCCTGACCGTGCGAAGCTCGCCAAAGCCGCCGAAAAAGCGGGGATCAAAGTGGAAAAAAGCGACGACCGCGGCGCGATCATGGACAACCTGTTCAAAAAATTGGTCCGTCCGAAAATCGTCGATCCGACGTTCATCATCAATCATCCGGTCGAGCTGTCGCCGCTCGCCAAGAAACTGCGGAAGGATCCCCGCTACGTCGAACGGTTCCAGGTGCTCTTGGGCGGCGGCGTCGAACTGTGCAACGCGTTCTCCGAACTGAACGATCCGATCGACCAGCGCGAACGGTTCGCGGAGCAGGAAAAACTGCGCGAGAAAGGAGACATCGAAGCGCAGCGGTTCGACAAGGATTTCGTCGAAGCGCTCGAGATCGGGATGCCGCCGACCGCCGGCTTCGGCATGGGGATCGACCGTCTCGCCGCCGTGCTCACCGGCTCCCACAATCTCAAAGAAGTGATCCTGTTCCCGACCCTCCGGCCGGAAGAAGAAGACTGAACCACGCCCGGCGCGCGCCGGGCTTTCCTGTGCATGACAACAAAACCAACGGTGCTTTATCACGGAAGCGCGAAACGCACCGACGGACCGCTTCTGCCGATATTCCGCCACGGATCAGAGGATCACGTGCATTCCCAACCGGCGGTGTTCGCGACCGAACGCATCGACATCGCCAGCCTATTCATGATTCCGCCCGATGCGCTCTCGAGCATCGGCTTTGAACAGGACATCGCCTACATCTGCATATGGGGAACGGCGGAAGAATTCGCCGAGCGCGATCCGGGCGGCTACGTCTACGTCCTACCCGGCGCGGCGTTCGAAAAAATCGGCAAAGGATACGAGTGGCAGAGTTTCGAGGCGGTGACACCGTCAGCCGTGCGGCATTTCCCCTCGACGATCGGCGGCATGATTGAAACCGGCGCGCAGGTATACTTCGTGAATGACGACCCGACGTTCGATGCGATCGTCCGCGACAAGGAACACCGCGCGCCGATCCTCGCCGGACTGATATCGGAAAACAAGCGGCGGGGTATGAATGAGCGCATTTTCACGCCTTGAAACGGTTGCGGGTTTACCTTAAAGCTGGCATCATAAAAACGGTTGCAACAACCGTTTTTTCGCTTATGTTGGACATCAAAGAGGTCAGGGAACATCCGGATAAGGTGAAAGCCGCGGCGAAAAATAAGAAGGTCGACGTTGACGTCGACGCGATTCTGCGTTTGGACGGTGCGAAACGGAGCGCGCAGCTCGCGATCGAGGAGCTGAACCGCGAACGGAACGAGGCCGCGAAAACGAAAGACGTGGAGCGGGGGAGGGCGGCGAAGCAGAAACTCGGCGACGCCGAAACCGAAGCGGCGGCGGTCGACGCCGCGCTCGCGCCGATGCTGCTGAAGCTCCCCAACGTCCCGACCGACGACACGCCGATCGGCCCGGACGAGAGCGGCAACGTCGTGCTGCGCAAAGCGGGGAAGCTCCCGAAATTCGCATTCCAACCGAAGGATCACGTCGAACTCGGCAAAACGCTCGGACTCATCGATAACGAACTCGCATCCAAAGTGTCCGGTGCGCGGTTTACGTATCTGAAAGGTGATCTCGCGCGGATGCAGCAGGCGCTGATCCAGCACGTCTTCAGCGTGCTCACCGACAAAAAGAAACTCGCCGCGATCATCAAAAAAGCGAAACTCAAAGTCCTGCCGACGCCGTTCGTGCCGGTGGTGCCGCCGCTGTTCATCAAACCGGACGTCTTCCAGAAAATGGCGCGACTCGAACCGAAAGAAGAGCGCTACCACATCCCCGGCGATGACCTCTACCTGATCGGCAGCGCCGAACACACGCTCGGGCCGCTGCACATGGACCAGACGCTCAAGGAGGCCGACCTGCCGCTCCGCTATTTCGCCTCGACCCCGGCGTTCCGTCGCGAGGCAGGTTCGTATGGCAAAGACACCAAAGGGATCTTCCGTCTCCACCAGTTCGACAAAATCGAAATGGAATCGTTCTGCCTGCCGGAGACGTCGCGGGACGAACAGGATTTCTTCGTCGCGATCCAGGAGCACCTGCTGCAGTCGCTCGGCGTCCCGTATCAGGTGGTGCAGATCTGCACCGGCGACATGGGCGGCCCGGACGCGCGGCAGATCGATCTCGAATCATGGATGCCGGGACAGAACCGCTACCGCGAAACGCACACCGCGGATCTGATGACCGACTACCAGGCGCGGCGGCTCGGCACCCGCGTGCGCAGGAACGCGGGCGGCAACGAGTACGTCCACATGAACGACGCGACCGCGATCGCGCTCGGCCGCACGATGATCGCCATCCTCGAAAACAACCAGCGGGAAGACGGCACAGTGAGGGTGCCTGCCGCGCTCGTCCCATTGATGGGAGGAAAAAAGATCATCGGCGGATGACTATGCGGCCGGCGGGCGCGAAAACATGGGTCGAAGTGTCGCGCGGCGCGCTGCGCGCGAACGCGGCGACGCTTAAACGGACGATCGGACGCGGCGTGAAGCTGATGGCGGTGGTCAAATCCAACGCCTACGGCCACGGCCTCGAGGAGGCCGTACGCGGCTTGGGGAGCGCCCCGGTCGACTGGTTCGGCGTTGATTCTCTCGCCGAAGCGGAACGGGTCCGCAGTATGGATCCGAAAAAACCGGTGCTCATTCTCGGCTATACGCCGCTTTCCGAACTCGCTCGCGCCGTCGCCAAAGGATTTTCGCTCACGGTGTACAACCGCGAAACGGTCGAACGGCTGGGGAAGATCGCGACCGCGAGGCGCGGCGCGAACATCCATCTCAAAATCGAAACCGGCACGTCGCGCCAGGGGATCCTTCCGGAGCATCTGGCGAGTTTCGCGAAACTGCTCAAAAAATATCCGCACGTGCGCGTCGAAGGGGTCTCCACGCACTACGCGAACATCGAGGACACGAAAGACGCTTCATACGCCATGACGCAGATCGAACGGTTCGCGGCCGGACTCGCGACGCTCGAAACCGCAGGGGTCGCGCCCGCGCTCACGCACACGGCGTGCAGCGCCGCAGTGCTGCTGTATCCGCAGACGCATTTTTCCATGGTGCGCGCGGGCATCGCGCTGTACGGCCTGTGGCCGTCCGAGGAAACGCGCGAATCCGTTTTGAAATCAGAGAAAAAAATCGACCTCGTCCCGGCGCTTTCTTGGAAAACGATCGTCGCCCAAGTGAAGGAGCTGCCGAAAGGCGCGCCGGTGAGCTACGGGCTCACCGAGCGGCTGCAACGCGACTCGAAAACCGCGGTGCTCCCCGTCGGCTACTGGGACGGCTTCGACCGCGAACTGTCGTCCAAAGGGCACGTGCTGATCCGCGGCAAGCGCGCCAAGGTGCTCGGCCGCGTCTGCATGAACATGTGCGTCGTCGACGTCACCGACATCCCGGACGCGCGCGTCGAAGACGAGGTCGTGCTGATCGGCCGGCAGGGGAGGGAAGCGATCGCCGCCGAGGAGATCGCGAGCGTAGTCGGCACGATCAATTACGAAATCGTCACGCGCATCAATCCACTCGCGCCGCGCGTGCTGATCGCATGATCCTATGGCGAAAAAGATCCGCATCGCGGTGCTGTACGGCGGGGTGTCCGGCGAACATGAAATTTCGGTGATCTCCGCGAAATCGGTGATCGCCGCGCTCTCGCCGAAAAAATACGACGTCATTCCGATCCGCATCAGCAAGAAAGGGGAGTGGACGGTCGAACGGTTGCGCCAAAAAGTGACGCTGAAACCGGGGAATCCCGGAGCGTTCCTCGCCGCGGGCAAACCGCTCGGCGTCGACGTCGTCTTCCCGCTCGTCCACGGCACCTACGGCGAGGACGGCACGCTCCAGGGACTTTTGGAACTGGTCGGCATCCCGTACGTCGGTAGCGGCGTGCTCGGTTCCGCGGTCGGGATGGACAAAATCATGCAAAAAAAGGTGCTGGCACGCGAAGGATTCCCGGTTCCGCGATTTCTCTCTTGCACGTCAACTGAATGGGATCGCGATGCATCATCCATCATCGCTGTCATCGAAAAGCGGCTCGGCTATCCCTGTTTCGTAAAGCCGGCGAATCTCGGATCGTCGGTGGGGATCACCAAAGCGCACCACCGGAATGAGCTCCGCCGGGCGATCGTGCTCGCGGCCTCGTATGATCGCAGGATCATCGTTGAAAAAGCGGTGGTGAACGCGCGCGAAATCGAATGCGCGGTGCTCGGGAACGACGCTCTCGAAACATCGGTGCTCGGCGAAATCGTCTCTTCGAACGAGTTTTACGATTACGCCGCGAAGTATCTGGATGGAAAATCGAAGGCGATCGTCCCGGCGGCGCTACCAAAAACGACAGCGGAAAAAATACGCGCGATGGCGGCGCGGGCGTTCGTCGCGCTCGACGCATGCGGTTTCGCACGCGTCGATTTCCTCGTCGATCGAAAAACGAACGATATTTTTCTGAATGAAATCAACACGATTCCGGGATTCACGTCGATCAGCATGTTTCCGAAACTCTGGGAAGCGTCCGGAATGCCGTATCCGAAACTGCTCGATGCGCTCGTCTCGCTCGCCCGAGACCGCGCCGCCGCGGGCAAACGGCTCCGCCGGTCGTACACGCCGTAGCTATGCAGCGCACGTGGTCGAAAAACAAGAACCGGCGCGCCATCCGCGACTATCATCGCCGGTATTACGGCAATCCGATGTTTCCTTCCCTGTCGCGCAAAAACAGCCGTCGAAGCGACAGCACGGGCACGCCGGCGAGAGGGATCGCGACGATACTCCTCGCGCTCACCGTCATCGTCGCATTGTGGTACGCGATCTGGAGTCCGGCGTTCCGCGTCTCGGCGATCACCGTGAACGGCGCGTCTCCGGAAACCGAAACGACGGTGCGCGCCGCGCTCGCCGAGTACATGGGCGACGCCGCGCTCTGGATTTTTCCCCGCGCGAATATTTTTTTCTTCAATGACGCCGCCGCGAAAATCATCGTCGGATCGAAGGTCGTCTTGGACGGAATCGACGTCCAGACGAAACTGCCAAATACGGTCGTCGTGGACGTGCGTGAAAAAATAACGCGCGCCGCGCTCGATGCAAACGGCCGGCTCTACGCGATCGACGCGAGCGGGATGGTGATCCGAGAACTCGGCGACAAGGAAGCGGTGATGCTCGGCGATCTTCCGCCCGGACTGTCCGCCGTGCCGGTGGAAGGGAGCGGCGTCCCGAGCGCCCAAAAAAACGGGCTGCCGCTCATCCTCCTTTCGAGCAACGATTCGACCGCGATCGCCGTCGGCAGCCAGCCGTTCTCGGCGGCGACGATGGCCGTGATCTTCCAGGCGTTCTCCCGACTGTCCGACGTCGCCGGCGCCGACGTCCGCTGGTTCACGCCGGACGAACCCGCGGGCTCGGTCGACGCGACGATGCAGGGAGGGTGGGAGGTCTATCTCAGTACATCGATCCCGTTCGATATGCAGGCGGATCGTCTTGCGCTCGTCCTCAAAGATAAAATCGGCAAACAAAAATCTTCCCTCGAATACGTCGATCTTCGCTACAATGAGCGCGTTTTCTTCCGTCTGAAGACCGCCGCACCGCCGAAATAAGAGGGGAGCGGGTCCCATTGCCTTTTCCGCGCCCTCTGCTAAGGTGAGCCTGACGACTTCGGTCGCCGGGCTCTTTTACATCAGGAGAACGTCCGATGAAAAATCCGATTCCTACCGTTATCATCGCGCTGGTCCTGCTGGTGTTCATCGCGTTCATGATGACCGGCAAACCGCCCGTTGAATCGACGACGGCGCCGATCAGCGACGTCATCGGCATGGTCGAAGACGGCAAGGTGGCGACAGTGACGATCAGCGGGCCGAATGTCCGCGTCGTCACCACCGACAAAAAAACCGTCGTCTCCTATGAGAACGACCACCAGGATTTCAAACGCGCGCTGCACGACCATCATGTGCAATACCGCGAGGAACCGCCTTCGTCCGATTCGCCGATCCTATCGATCATGCTCATCGTCTTTGTTCCGCTCCTGTTCGCTTTCATCATTCTTCGCTGGCTCAGCCGTCAAGCGGGCGGCCAAATGGGAAAGCTGAACGCGTTCGGCGCGAGCAGGGCGAGGAAGTACGTCGCTGACAAAGACAGAAAAACGTTTGCCGACGTCGCCGGGATCGATGAGGCGGTTGCGGACGTCCGCGGACTGGTGGATTTTCTGAAGGATCCGAAACGATTCCAGAAGCTCGGCGGCAGGATCCCCAAAGGGGTGCTGCTCGTCGGCGAATCCGGCTGCGGCAAGACGCTCCTCGCGCGAGCGGTCGCTGGAGAGGCCGGCGTCCCGTTCTTCGCCGCGTCCGCGACGGGGTTCGTCGAGATGTTCGTCGGCGTCGGCGCCTCGCGCGTCCGCGACCTGTTCGAGACCGCGGGCAAGCACGCGCCGTGCATCATCTTCATCGAC
>CAZAPV010000019.1:0-17856 GCA_964487195.1 uncultured Gammaproteobacteria bacterium
ACCGCAAAGTGGCCGGGCCGGTGGGTACAGGGAAGGACGGCCTCGCCACGCTCCTAGTCGGCCCGCTGCACGACGCGGCGCGGCCGGTCGCGGCGTTCGCGGTGGTCGGCCACTTCGCGCTCGCGGAAGTGAACTCGTCGTTCGTCGCCGCGGTGCTCACCGTGCTCGGCTTCTCAGTGCACGACACGATCGTCGTGTTCGACCGGATCCGCGAGAATCTCCTGAAGAGCGGCGGGACGTTCGAAGAGATCGTCGAGCGCAGCGTCAACGAAACGATCTCGCGCTCCATCAACACCTCGCTCACCGCCGTCTTCCCGCTCGTCGCGATCTTCTTCTGGGGCGGCGCGTCGCTCAAATATTTCGCCTTCACGCTGATCATCGGCCTCATCGCCGGCACCTACTCCTCGATCTTCCTCGCCTCCCCGATGCTCGTCGTCATGCAGAAAAAATCCTCGCGTTGAGCTCGACGATTGATTTTTCGGCTCAATTGTGCTACAGTACTAAGGTACTGTCCGCACAAATGCCGACGATCCAGATCAATTACGACTATTTCGTCCAATTGGGGACCCTGCCGTTTCCGCTGATGCTGGCGCGGCTTTTTTTGGATGGCGGGTGGCTGCCGATCCTCGCCGTGCTCGCGTACGGCGCGTGGCTCCTGTGGGTGCAATCGCGCCAAGCGAAGTACGCCAAATCCATTTCTTACGTCCTGCTTGCGATCGACGTCCCGCGGCTGAACGAGCAGACGCCTAAGGCGGTCGAACACATCTTCAGTCACATCTCCGGCGCGTACTCCGGACTCGATCGCATCGAAAAATATTGGTTCGGCAAATTCCAGCCGACGTTCAGTTTCGAACTGATCTCCATCGAGGGGTACGTGCAGTTCCTGGTGCGCATGCCGAAGAAATTCCGCGACCTCGTCGAAGCGTCGGTGTACGCGCAGTATCCGGACGCGGAGATCACCGAAGTCGCCGACTATACCGACAAAGTGCCGTCCACGTACCCGAACGCGGAGTGGGACGCGTTCGGTTCGGAGTTCATCCTGAAGAAACCGTCGCCGTATCCGATCCGCACGTACGTCGACTTCGAACATCAGGCCGCGGAAGTGATGACGTTCAAGGATCCGATGTCGCCGATCCTCGAAACGTTCGCGCAGCTGAAGCGCGGCGAACAGCTCTGGCTCCAGTGGCTCGTCACGCCGACCGACGATTCGTGGCGCAAGGCGGGCGAAGCGATCGTCAACAAAACGCTCGGCAAAAAAGTCGCGCCGAAAAAATCGTTCGTCGGCGAGCTGCTCGAACTGCCGATCCATGCGATCGGAGAACTCACTACGATCGGCGCGCCCGCCGGCGATAAAAAGAAAACCGGCGACGCCACGCCGAGAATGGTGACGATGAGTCCCGGGGAACGGAAAGCGCTCGAAGCGATGGAAAACAAACTGTCGAAAATCGGCTTCAGGGTGAAAATGCGGACGGTGTACATCGGCAAGCGCGACGTCTTCTCCAAAGGACGGTACGTCGCTGTCAAAGGCGCGCTCGCCCAGTTCGCCGTGCTCAACATGAACGGGTTCAGGGGCTACGCGCCGGTGACGCCGAAAGGGGATTACTTCTGGCAAAAATGGAGCGAGAACGCCAAGAAATCCGCGATCGTCCGCAATTTCCGCAACCGCAGCGGCAACGGCGCGCCGGCATACATCCTCAACATCGAGGAGCTCGCGACCGTGTACCACTTCCCGAGCAAGGACGTGAAGGCGCCGCTCGTGAAGAAGACCGAAGCGAAGCGCTCCGAACCGCCGTCCTCGCTCCCGACCGAAGATCGTTTTCCGCGCATGAGCGCCCCGCCGTCCTGATGGTATGAAATCCGTCCCGCCGCCGTACGACCACGATCACGAAAACGAAGTCACCCTGTTCGGGGAGACGAATTTTCGCAATCAGAACCGCCGGTTCGGGATCAAGACCGACGACCGCCGCCGGCACATGTACGTGATCGGCAAAACCGGCATGGGAAAGACGACGATGCTCGAGAACATGGTGCTCTCCGACATCATCGCAGGGCATGGCGTCGCCTACGTCGACCCGCACGGCGACACCGCCGAGCGGCTGCTCGATTTCATCCCCGCGAACCGGATCAACGACGTCGTCTACTGCAACCCGGCGGACATGGAGTTCCCGATCGGGTTCAACATCCTGGAGACCGTGGACGAGAAGCAGAAACACCTCGTCGCCGCCGGCCTCATGGGCGTGTTCAAAAAAATCTGGCCGGACGTCTGGTCGTCGCGCATGGAATACATCCTGCTCAACACGATCATGGCGCTTTTGGATTATCCCGGTTCCACGCTGCTCGGCATCAACCGCCTGCTCGCCGACGAGGAGTACCGCGAGCGCGTCGTGGCACTGATCCAGGATCCGGTGGTGAAGACGTTCTGGGTGAAGGAGTTCGCCGCGTTCAGCGAGAAGTATCGCACCGAAGCGGTCGCGCCGCTGCAGAACAAAGTGGGGCAATTCCTTTCGGCGACGATCATCAGGAACGTCGTCGCGCAGGTGAAATCGACGATCAACATCCGCGACATCATGGATTCGCGCAAGATTTTCATCATCAATCTCGCGAAAGGCCGCATCGGGGAAGAGAACTCGCGGCTGCTCGGCGCGATGCTGATCACCAAATTGCAGCTCGCGGCGATGGAGCGCGTCGACATGCCGGAGAAGGATCGCCAGGATTTCTATCTGTACGTCGACGAATTCCAGAACTTCGCCACCGAGTCGTTCGCGAACATCCTCTCCGAAGCGCGCAAGTACCGCTTGAATCTGATCACCGCGCACCAGTATATCGAGCAGCTCGACGAGACGGTGCGCGCGGCGGTGTTCGGCAACGTCGGCACGATCGTCGCGTTCCGCGTCGGCGCGGCGGACGCGGCGTTCATGGAACAGGAATTCATGCCGAGGTTCACGCCCGAAGATCTGGTGAACCTGAAAAAGTTCGAAGTGTACCTGAAGCTGATGATCGACGGCGCCGCATCCGAACCGTTTTCGGCGATGACGCTCGCGCCGATCGCCCAGCGCACCGGGAGCAATGAGAAAGTGATCAAAGTGTCCCGCCAGCGGTATGCGACGCCGCGCAAAAGCATCGAAGAAAAAGTGGTAAAATGGAGCGGGTTCGGCACGACGGACACTGGCGCCGTGATCGGCACCGAAGAGGACGACGAGGAACGCGAGCTCGCGCAGCGGATGAAGGATCTCGCCGAAACGTCGCCGAACGTCGGCGCGACCGCCTCGCCGGCCGGCGAGGGGAAGAAAAAGAAAGCGCAGTTCCAGATCCCGTGCACGGTGTGCGGCAAAATTTCCGATCTGACGTTCGAGCCGGACTGGTCGAAGCCGTGGTACTGCAAGGAGCACCTCGACATGAAGCAGAAAGGGATGCTCCCGACACCGCCGCGCCCCACGGTCGCGGCACCGCCCGCGAGACCCGCGGCTTTCAGGCCGCAGCCCCGTCCGATAACACCGCCTCCGCCGCCGCGTCCCGCGAGGATGCCGCCGTCTGCCCCGTCCATGCCGTTCAAATCGCACAAGCCGCGCATCGTCACCGGCGACGATGACCAAGACAAACTGACGCCGCCGACGAAACCGGACGACGGCGACAAACCGAAGAAGCCGCTCTCGCCAGGGCAGGTGATTAAGTTCTGACTATGCGTCTGATCGACCCGACGTTCAGATTCCACATCCGCTGCGCGATGTACATCGTCATCGGCGCGGCGGTCGTGACGTTCGTCGGCGCGGTGTTGTATCGTTTCTCCGATTACGATCGGATCGCGGACGCGCTCCGCGGATACGACGCGCAAAATACGTTGCTGCAGCATCAGCTCAATCGCAGGATCGCGACGCTCACCACGTCGAACGCCGCGGATCTCGCGGCGCTGCAGCAGAAAATCCATGATCTTTCCGACCGCGAAACCGCGGCCGACGCGCAGACCAAACGGTTGAGCACGAAGGCGCCATTCCCGATCGAGAACGTCACCAGTTCGATCGTCGAACTGGTGTGCATCGACAACGCCGACAAGAATACGTACTACACCGGTTCCGGCACCGTGTTCGACCGGCGCGGACTGATCATCACGAACGAACACGTGCTCACGAGCGGCGACGGCTCGCTCATCCGTTACTGCGGCGTCGGCTTCACGAACGACCTCCACAAGGCGCCGCCGATCGATTACATCGCGACCGCGCTCGCGGCAGGCAGCATCGAGGATCTCGCGGTGCTTAAAATCACCGAACAGATCGACGGGAAACGGCTCCCCGCGTCTTTCCCCTCGATTTCGCTCGTCGGTTCGCGCGATGCGTCCCAATCGCTCGGCCTCGGCGATCCGATCTACATCGGCGGCTATCCCGGCGTCGGCGGTGAAACGTTCACGTTCACGCAGGGCGTGGTGAGCGGCCGCATCGGCAACGACCTGATCAAGACATCGGCGCTCGTGGACTCCGGCGCGTCCGGAGGCGCGGCGTTCGACGCGAACGGGAATTACATCGGCGTCCCCACCGCGGCCGCCGCGGGAGACATCGGCGGCAGTCTCGGCTACCTCATCAGCGCGAACGCGGTCGATGATTTCGTGAACGATTTTTACAAAGGAAAAAACGCGCTGTCGAAAGAGACTGCCGGCCAATGACCTATGCCGACGCGCGTCACATTTCCGACGGGCGACGGCGTCGCGATCGTCGGCGCCTATGCCGAGGGTCGGTCGGGAGCGCCCGCGGCGCTTCTTCTTCATATGATGCCCGCCACGAAAGAGAGCTGGGATCGGTTCGCGGAGAAACTGTCCGCGCGCGGGTTCGCGACGCTCGCGATCGATCTGCGCGGGCACGGCGAGAGCGTCGCGGCCGAGGACGATCGCGCGATGGGTCTGGACGTGGAGGCGGCGATGCGATGGCTCGCGGATCGCGGACATGACCCGAAGCGCACCGTGATCGTCGGCGCGTCGATCGGTGCCAACCTCGCGATCGGTTACGCCGCGGCGCATCATGAAATTCCCGCAGTGGGCACGCTTTCACCCGGTCTTGATTACCACGGCATCACGACCGAAAACGAGGTCGCGGCGATGGCGCCGTCCCAAGCGCTCCTGCTCGCCGCGAGCGACGAGGATCAATATTCTTTTATGACGATTCACGCGCTCGCCAAGCGAAAACCGGACGCAACGTTGCGGGAGCTCCGCGGCGCGGGCCACGGCACGGCGATGTTCGAACGGGATCCGGGTTTCATGGAGGAAGCGATCACTTGGCTTGCCGAGAACGTCAAATGATGCCATAACGACCGTATGTTCGAAATTCGCGACCCGATTCACCGCACGATCGCGTTCAACGAGCGCGAGAAACGGGTGATCGACCACCCGTATGTCCAACGGCTGCGCTACGTCCGCCAGCTCGGATTGAGTTATACGACGTATCCCGGCGCGACGCACGATCGGTTCAGCCACGCGCTCGGCGCGATGCACGTCGCCGGCCGGATGTGGGCGCGCATCATGGAGACGAGTGGCGACGTGCTCCGGCGCCACTTCGACGAGAAGGATCTCGCCTCCTTCGGCCAGCTCATCCGATTTGCCGGACTGCTTCATGACGTCGGCCATCCGCCGTTTTCGCACGTCTCCGAAAAATTCATGCCGCGCGTCTCGAAACTGGATCTGCCTGCAGGGTGGCTCGCGCCCGCGGAAGATCGCCAGGCGACGCATGAAGATTACAGCGTGCTACTGATCGCCGCGCTCGCGACGGGCGCGGACGCCCCACTTGGCGCCGGCGAAGCGCAGGACGTCGCCTCGCTCGTGCATCACGGCGTCGTCCCGTCGTCAGCGTGGCGTGAGCGCTACGGGACGGAGGAGGGCGGCAAAGCCGGCATCCATGAGATGCTCCAATCGCTCATTTCCGGCGAACTCGATTGCGACCGGATGGATTACCTGCTGCGCGACGCGTATTTCACCGGCGTCGCGTACGGCATGCATGACATCGATCATCTGATCGCCAATCTCGGCGTGACCGAACTGCCGGACGGCGGATTGGTGCGCACGATCGATTCGACCGCCGTCCGCGCGTTCGAAGATTTTCTGCTCGCGCGGTACCACATGTTCCTGCAAGTGTATCACCATAAAACGACGACCGCGTTCGACGTCTTCCTCGACAAGGCGCTCGCGGAAGGGGAGTTCTCGCTCGTCGTTCCGGGCGACGCCGTCGGCTACGCGAAATTGCGCGACAGCACGATGATTGAACGGCTGTTCGCCGCGGCGGAGGATCCGAAGAACGTCTGGTCGCGCCGGCTCGTCAATCGCGTGCCCCCGAAGATGATTCTGTCGTCGCTGAACGCCCGGCCGGATCAGAAGGATCTGATGGGTCGGGTCGTCGCCGCCCTCGGCGAAGCGGGGGCACCGTATTTCCAGATCACGTCGCGCCAGTCGCTGTCGAAAATGGACCCGACCGACCAACGAAAACCGAGCGCGATGCTGGTGCGGCGGAAAAGTCTCGGCCATTACGTGTACGAACCGATCGAAAGCTATTCCGCACTGCTCAACAAATATAACGAAGCGATCGACATGACGTATCTGTACGTCCTGCGCGAAGATTACGCCGCCGCAAAAACCGTCATCGAAAAGTTTTCCTAAAAACTGTCTGACAGTTTTGCAGAAAAGTGTGGATAACATTTGCGGCCGCATCGGGTACGATGCGGTTGTTCTTTTTCCAACCCTTCGAAGGAGGAGTCATGGTAAAGATCGAGACGCTTGAAGCGAAAGCCGCGGAGATTCTCTCCCGATTCGAAACGGCAAGTCCGTCGCGGAAAGCGCCGCTCATCCGGCCGTTCATGGTCGAACTGTTCGGCACGCCGAAGTCCGGCAAGAGCACGATCAAGGAGATGGCGAAGCACTTCTTCCGCCGCAACGACTGGTCCGTCGCCGCGCCGGAGGAAGGCGCCGAAGCGGTGAAGTGGCTGAAGCGTCTGGAACCGGAATACAATTTCCAGACCGCGGAATACGCGCTCACGCAAGCGCGGGAGTACGCGTACGGCCCGATCCACAAGAGCTACCATGCGGTGCTCTTCGACCGCGCGATCTTCGACGGCGCGATGCGCATGCGGTATTACGCCGACAAGAAGATCATCACCGAGCACGAGCGGCGAATCAACGCGGACTATTTTCTCCAGCCGTGCAATCGCGGATTGTTCGATCTCCACGTCTGCCTGGTGTGCGATCCCGAGGTTTCGATTAAGCGGGAGCTCGCCCGCGCGCTCACCAAGAAGCACGGCGAGACGATGAACCCGCAAACCCTGCGTGAGCTCCATGCGGCGCACAGGAGCATCTGGAGCGACCTCGGTTGCAAACAGGATCCGAAGATGTTCTGGCACGACAGCTCGAACGAGACGCCGGAACAGACCGCAAGAGCGGTGCTCGGCGCGATCACCGCGGCGTGCGAAGACCGTCTCGCCGGTCTCAGCCGACGGCTCATCAAACCGGTCACGTTATAACCGTCCTCGACGCAGTCGGGACGGTTTTTCTTTATGGACAACCGTTTCCGGACGAGGTACGCTGATTGTAGAACGCTTCGAGTATGGCTCCTCTGCGCATCGGCATCGATCTCGACGGCGTGATCATCGACCACCGCGAGCACAAGCAGCGCCTCGCGAGCGGGTATGGTTTTGCGCTCGAGCCGTGGCAGACGAACTCGAACGTGATGGGACAGTACGTCCCCGACGACATCTATCAGGCGATCCAGGAACCGCTTTACATGCAGATGACGCTCGAGGCGCCGGCGGTCGCGGGCGCGCTCGAACAGCTCGCGGCGCTCGCCGCGGAAACGTACATCATCTCCGCGCGGCGGCCGCACACCGTGCGCTACGCGCAGGACTGGCTCGCCCGGCATCGCGTCTACGATCTCGTCCCGGCAGAGCGCATCTATTTCTGCGGCGGCGACGATGAGAAACGCGGTTACTGCGAACGGCTCGGGATCCACGTCTTCCTCGACGACAAGGTGAAAGTGCTCGACGCGCTTCCTGGAAAGACCAAGCGCGTGTTGTTTGACGAAGATGACGTCGCGAAGCGATTGAACATCGAGGAACGGCTCGACATCGCCAGAAGCTGGCCGGAGTTTTCCGCTTATCTCGCGGAGGCGTACCGTCCGTGAGGTGTGGATAGATCAAAATAGACCGGACGTCGATTTTTTGCTATACTACAGTAGTGAAAATCTCCAAAGCGCTCATCGTTAAAATAAGCATCTCGATCGCGGTCGGGCTTTTGGCGTTTTCCGCGGCGTCTGCGAGCAATACGGCGACGGTGACGGCGACCGTGACGGTGCAAAACATCTCCGTGACCGTGAGCGACGGCTCGATCAGTTACGGCACGCTCGCTTCGAACACCTCGGAGGGGACGAACACTTCCGATCTGAACGATACGCAGACCGCGACCAACAACGGCAACATTGCCGAAGACTTCAACATCAAAGGGCAGGATTCCGCCAACTGGACGCTCGCCGCGACTACCGCATCGGACCAATACGTCCATAAATTCTGCACGGATACCTGCGACACGCCGCCGACCAACTACACCGCGCTCACGACCAGTTACGCGACGCTCGGCACGAACGTCGCGACGAGCGGCACGCAGACGTTCGATCTCCGAATCACGACCCCGAATCCTTCCACGGTGTATACGCAGCAATCCGTGGACGTCGTGGTGCAGGCGGTTGCCCACTAACCGATGCGGCCGTCCTCAAAATTGTTTTCGATGATCGCGCTGGCGTGTCTTCTCGCGCCGGCAGCGTCGTTCGCCGCGATCGGCGTCGGTGTCGGCGCCGGTAAATTGGCGGTAACCGAAAAACTGAAGCCGGGACAGATCTACGAACTGCCGCCGCTCCCGGTGCTCAACACCGGCGACGAGCCGGCGGAGTACGGCATCTCGATCGAGTACCATCAGGATCAGGCGCAGCTGCAGCCGCCGCGGGACTGGTTCCGTTTCGATCCGGCGACGTTCCATCTCGATCCGCAGCAATCGCAGGCCGTCAGCGTCACGCTCACCGTGCCGATCAACGCCGTGCCAGGCGATTATTTCTCCTATGTCGAAGCGCACCCGATCAAGAGCGACGTCGCAGGGGTGACCAGCATCGGGATCGCCGCCGCGGCGAAGCTGTATTTCACGGTGAGTCCGGCGAATGTGTTCCAGGGAGCGTATTACCGGATCGCGTCCCTCATGAACCGCTATTCGCCGTGGACGTACGGCGCGCTCGGCGTGATCGCCGCCGCGATACTGCTGTCGATTCTCAGCAAATTCTTCAGCTTCAGCGTCGGCATCAAGAAAAAGTGACGCTGAACGGGAATGCATGAAACGCCTTTGCACCATCATCGTGGCTCTCGGCGTTCCGCTCCTGATCGGCAGCGCGTTTTTTATTTTTCGGCAGCCGCTCTTCGCCGCATCCGCGGTCGTGACCGCGACCGCAAGCACGTCCATCTGCGGGGACGGACACAAGGATATCGGCGAACAGTGCGACCATAGCGATCTCGGCGGGAATGCGTGCACGGACTTCGAGTACAGCGGCGGGACGCTTAGCTGCACCGTCGCCTGTGAATTTGAGTTCGCATCCTGCACGACGGCGGCGGCGGCGACCGCGACCCAGGTATTTTCCACGGACACCGGCGGCAGCATCACGGTTTCGGGTACGGACGGGCATTCGACTTCGGTGACCGTGCCGGAAAATTTCGCTTCGGAGGATCTGGAACTCAATATGCTTCTGTATGCGAACAGCGCGATCGCGCCGTCGCAGCCCGCCCCGTCCGGAAAAAGTTTCATCGGCGACGTCCTCGACGCCACGTTTATCGACGCGAACGGCGACATCGTCTCGAGCGTTTTGGAGCCGGTGACGATCACGCTTCGCTACACCGACAGCGACGTCCAGGGAATCGATCTCACCACGCTCGCGGCGTATCGTCGGGAAAGCGCGGACACCGCGTGGCATCTCATCTCCGGCAGCACGGTCGATACCGCCAATAACCGCGTGACGTTCGTCACCGACACGTTCAGCTTCTTTACGATTTTTGGCAGCCCGAAAACCTCCGGTGGTGGCGGTGGCGGCGGCGGTGGCGGCGGCGGGGGGAACGTCACGAGCGTCGTCTATTTCAGCGGGCGCGCGTACCCTTCGAGCACCGTGACGTTACTCAAGGATGGGCAAATCGCCGCGCAGACCGTCGCCGATCCGGGCGCGAACTTTTCGATCACGGTGAATCTTCAGACCGCCGGCTCCTACATCTTTACGTTGTATTCGGAAGACGCAAACGGCAACCGCTCATCGCTGCAGTCGTTCCCTGTCACCGTCACCGAAGGGACCACGATCAGGATCGGCGATATCTTCATCGCTCCGACGCTCGCGCTCGACAAGACCGAGGTGAAACAGGGCGACACGATCGCAATCTTCGGCCAGACGGCGCCGCAGAGCGACGTGACGATCGCGGTCGGTTCGGCGCAGGAGAGTTTCGCGACGGTGCCTGCCGATCCGAACGGCATCTATCTTTATAATTTCGACACCGCGCCGCTCGAGATCGGGTCGCACAGCGCGAAATCGAAATCCGCGTTGGCCGGCGCGATCAGTCCGTATAGCGATCCGGTGGCGTTCCAGGTCGGGACGGTCAGCGTTCCCGTGGCACAACCGAAACCGCTTCGGAAAGGCGATCTCAATGGCGACGGCAAGGTGAACCTGATCGATTTCTCCATCCTCGCGTATTGGTACAAACGGCCGTCCCCGCCGCCCGCCGACGATCTGAACGGGGACGGGAAGATCGATCTCGTCGACTTCAGTATCCTCGCTTACTATTGGACCGGCTGACCCGTCTATGCGCAACGCGCTCTCGCGGACAATCGCATCAACCGCCGTGCTCGCCGCGCTGCTCGCCGCCGCGCCGGCGTTTGCCGCGCAGCTCTCGTTCGAATCGTCGAATCCCGCGCCGGCGGTCGGCGAACGATTTTCCGTCGCCGTCCTTCTCGACACGCAGGGCGACGAGATCAACGCGGATGGCGGTTCGGTGACGTTCCCTGGCGATCTCGTCGAGTTCCTCGGCGCGAGCGACGCCGGATCGATCGTCTCGTTCTGGATCGAGCCGCCCGCGCTGCGCGGCGGCGTCGTGACGTTTTCGGGAATCACGCCCGGCGCGTTCAACGGACATCGGGGATTGCTGTTTACGCTGGAGTTCCGGGCGAAGAAAGCGGGAGCGGGGATGATCGGCATCGTTGACGCCAAAACGTTGCGCAACGACGGCACCGGGATGAGCGCGTCGGTCGTCGTTTCATCGCTTTCGTTGCGCGTGTCGCCCCCGGCAGCCGCGCCATCGCCGTCCGTTCCTGTAGCGCCGACCGTCGCTGATCGCCAGCCGCCGGAACCGTTCACGCCGGAGATCGGCCGCGATCCGAACGTTTTTGACGGGCAATGGTTCGTGGCGTTCGCGACCGAAGATAAGGGTTCCGGCATGAGCGGCTACGAGGTGAAGGAATCGCGCAGCAGGATTTTCGCATGGCTCGTGCCGTGGAAGCCGGCGTCCACCCCGTATCTGCTCGCCGATCAGGAGCTGCAAAGCTACGTCTTCGTGAAAGCGGTCGATCGCGCAGGCAACGAGCGCGTGGCGATGCTCGCTCCGGCGCACGCCGTGCCGTGGTATGAGCGCGACGCGGTTTGGGGTATACTTTTGGGAGCAGCGGTGCTATGGTTCGCAACTTTTTTACGAAAGAAGGGTTCACGGCGAAGGTCATCGTAAGCGCGGCCGCGCTCGCCGCATTGTTGCTGCCGTCCGTCGCCTCCGCGGCGACACTGTCGGTGTCACCGTCCTCCGGCTCGTACGCCGTCGGACGGACATTTTCGGTGAGCATCGGCGTCTCGAGCGTCGATCAGGCGATGAACGCCGCGTCCGGCGTCCTCTCTTTTCCGGCGAATAAACTGGAAGTGGTCTCCATTTCGAAAACCGGTTCGATATTTTCGTTGTGGGTGCAGGAGCCGTCGTTTTCCAATACCGCAGGCACGGTGTCGTTCGCCGGGATCGTGCTGAACCCCGGATTCACCGGCACGTATGGCCGCATCCTCTCCGTCAGTTTCCGTGCAAAGGCGACCGGAAGCGCGACCCTTTCGTTTTCGTCCACGTCGGTGCTCGCCAATGACGGCAACGGGACGAACATTCTGACGAAGACGAGCGGAGCGACGTTTACGATCGTCGCGGCGACGCCTCCGCCGCCCGCGCCGGCACCGCAACCCGCGCCGGCGCCCGCGCCGCCTCCTGCGCCGTCCGGACCTGCAGTGAAAGGATTCGACATCCGTCCGGTGCCGAGGGAAGATCCGACCGATCCGCACGTCGCGTTCATTTTTTCGACGACGCCGGTCGATGCCGTCGTGGATCATTATGAGATTCAGATCGACAGCGGCGCGAAGATCATCTGGATCGATGACGGCACGCACGCGTATCTGACGCCCGCCATGAGCGCGGGCAGGCACGTGATCGTCGTGAACGCCATCGACAAGGCGGGGAACGGGTTCGCCGCCTCGGCCGGCTTCGCCGTGCAGAGCATCCAGCTGCCGGTGTTCACCGCCTATCCGCGCGAATTGCGCGCGGGCGAGCCGCTCGTGATCGAGGGGACGACCTATCCCGGCGCCCAGGTCCGCCTGTGGCTGCAGAAGGGCGATGAGGCGCCGACGGAACATGCGGTGCTGGCTGATGCCGTTGGCGTCTTCGCATTCACCGATAACGAGGCGTTCTCCGCCGGTACGTACTACGTCTGGGCGCAGGTGACCGATTCCCGGGGCGCGACGAGCGCGCCGACCGACAAGATCGCCATCCGCGTCGTCCAGCCGTCGCTGCTGCAAGACGTCCTGTCGTGGATGGCGAAGCCGATGCCGTTCGGATTCGGCCTGCTGTTCATCGTCATCGTGCTGTTGCAGCTGATCATTTTGTGGCGCATGCGTCGGAACGGTTCGTCAAAAAGAGTGAAAGCGTGACAAACGCGGCGGGATGGTGTAGAAAGGGTTGTTCCCTATGGCCAAGCCCGCGAAGAAAATTTATGTTGCGATGAGCGGCGGGGTCGATTCAAGCGTCGCCGCCGCGCTGCTCGTGCGCGAAGGCCATGACGTGGTCGGCGCGTTCATGAAGAATTGGTCCGACGAGGAGGATCCGTGCTCCGGCGAGAGCGGTTGGAAAGCCGAGCGGCAGGACGCGCTGCGCGTCGCCGCGACGCTCGGCATCCCGTTCGAGACGTTCGACTTCGAAAAGGAGTATCGCGAGCGCGTCGTCGGTTACATGGTGCGCGAATACGCTGCGGGCCGCACGCCGAATCCGGACGTCATGTGCAACAAGCGCGTGAAGTTCGACCTGTTTCTCGCTGCCGCCCGCGAACGCGGCGCACAGATGATCGCGACCGGCCACTACGCGCGCGTCGAGCGCGACAGCGACGGCCGCACGGCGCTGCTCGCCGGCACCGATCCGAACAAAGATCAGTCCTACTTCCTCCATCAGCTTTCGCAGGAGCAGCTTTCGGCGACGTTGTTTCCAATCGGCCACATGCTGAAATCCGAAGTCCGCCGTCTCGCCCGGGAGTTCGGCCTGCCGACCGCGGCGAAGAAGGACAGCCAGGGGATCTGCTTCGTCGGCAAGGTGGACCTGCGCGAATTTTTGGCGGATAAAATCGCCGGACGGCCAGGGCCGATCGTCACGACGACCGGCCGCACCGTCGGCATCCATCAAGGGATCGCACCGTACACGATCGGCCAGCGGCACGGGATGGGGATCGGCGGAGGAGCGCCGTACTTCGTCGTCGGCAAAGACGCCGGGAAGAACGCGCTCGTCGTCGCTCCGGAGGATGACGTCACTGCGCTCCATGCGAGCGCGCTCGTCGCCGAGGACGTCCATTGGATCGCCGGCGTCGCGCCGCAGCTCCCGCTCCGTTGCCGCGCGCGCATCCGCTATCGCCAGCCGCTTCAGGATGCGACCGTGACGGCCGACGGCACCGGCGTCCACGTTGATTTCGCCAAATCCCAGCGCGCCGTCACCCCCGGCCAGTTCGCCGTCTTTTATAACGGCGACCGCTGTCTCGGCGGCGGCATCATCGCAATGCACGCTTGACCGTTCGCAGCCGGCCCGTTACGGTGCCGGAGGTCCTTTCACACACAAAAGGAGGAATTGAATGGTCGCCGTCCTCGGATTTCTTCTGCAGAATACGTTTCTGCTCGCGATCGGCGCGCTCATCGTGAACATGATGGCGCGGACCGCAGTCGCCGCCGGCAATATCCGCCGTGCGCGCGTTTTGGGGACGATTTCGTTCACATGCTCCGCGCTTCTCGCGGCGATCACCGGCGCGGTCGCGTTGCGATTCAGCACCGGCGGAGCGCAGATCGTCAACGCCATCTTCGCCGCGCTCTGGCTGTGGTGGGCGATCCGGGACTACCGGTTCCTTCGACTCCTCGGCTGATCCCCCGAAGCCTTGTGCAAAGGGGGATTTTTTATTCCATGCGCACGCTTGTCCTTCCGCGCCGTTCGGGTTATTCTGCGTGGAGGAGTGATCTCTTTTGTATGCCTTATTTTTCCAGAAAAATAATCGCCCTTGCCGTTCCGTCCCTGCTCCTGCTCGGTGCCGGTTGCGCGCCCGTCACGCCCGTCGCAACGAACGCGCCGCTCACCGAAGAGCAGCAGGCGAGCGCGAACGAGCTCGCCGATCTTCATGCGAGTATGCTCACCGTCGCGATGATCGTCACTGAAAATGCGGCCGCACCGAAAGATGCGGCGGTGATAAATGGTCCGATCGGCTGCGACGACCGCGTCGCCTACGTCAAAGTGCACCGCGTGTCGAAGACCGACAGCGTGGTCAAAGACGCGCTCGCCGCGCTGTTCTCGGTCAAGGACACCAATTTCGACGGGCTGTACGACGCGCTCGCCAATTCGACGTTTTCCGTGGACAAGGTGACGACCGATTCGGATGGCGCGACCACCGACGTGTGGCTGAAGGGTCAGGCGAATTCCGGCGGCATCTGCGACGACCCGCGCATCAAGGCGCAGATCGAGTACACGATCAAGCGCCTCCGGCCGCAGTACAAGATTTATCTCAACGGTTCGGAGTCCGCATACCGCTGCATCGGCAACGAGAGCGGCATGTGCACATAACCATCCTGTGACCGCGACCGACATCCGAGAAAAATTTTTGACGTTCTTCCGGAAGCAGAAGCACGCGATCATCCCGTCCGCGTCGCTCGTGCCGGAGAACGATCCGACCGTGCTGTTCACGACCGCCGGGATGCATCCGCTCGTCCCGTATCTTCTTGGCGAACGGCATCCGGAAGGGAAGCGCCTCGCGGACAGCCAGAAGTGCGTGCGCACCGGCGACATTGACGAGGTGGGGGACAACCGTCACCTCACGTTTTTCGAGATGCTCGGCAACTGGTCGCTCGGCGACTATTTCAAAAAAGAAGCGATCGCGTGGAGCTTCGAGTTTCTGACGGGCAAGAAGTGGCTTGGACTCGACCCGCAGCGTCTATACGTGACGGTGTTCGAAGGGGATGCGGACGCAGCGCGCGACGATGATTCGATCGGTTATTGGCAAGAGCAGTTCGTATCCGCGAAGATCGACGCGAAACTCGGCGAGCGGATTTTCGCATATCCGAAGGCGAAAAACTGGTGGGGACCGGCCGGCATCACCGGTCCGTGCGGTCCGGATACGGAGATGTTTTATGACACGCTCGACCTTGCTGATCCGAAGGCGCACGCGTCGGGTTGGAAAGAAAAAGAATCCTGCCATCCCAACTGCGACTGCGGCCGGTACGTCGAGATTTGGAACGACGTGTTCATGGAGTATTCGAAGACCGCGGACGGAAAGTACGAACCGCTGCAACAAAAGAACGTTGACACCGGCATGGGACTCGAACGCACGGCGATGGTGACGCAGGGAAAATCGACGGTGTTCGACACCGAGCTGTTCATCCCGATCTTCGACGCGATCGGCGCCCGTTCCGGCGCGCGCTACGGAGAGAATGACGAGATGACCCGCGCCATGCGCATCGTCGCCGACCACCTGAAAGCGGCGACGTTCATCCTCGGCGATCCGCGCGGGGTGACGCCGTCGAACGTGGATCAAGGATACGTGTTGCGCCGGCTGATTCGCCGCGCCGTTCGTTACGGACGCCAGCTCGGCATCGAAGGGGCGTTCACCGCGCACATCGTCGAGACTGTGATCGGGATGTATAAGGACGCGTATCCGGAGCTCGCGGCGAACCGCAACCGGATCATCGACGAACTGAACGCCGAGGAAGACAAATTCAGCCGCACGCTCCAGCGCGGGCTTGTCGAAGCGGCCAAACTCAAAGATCAGTACGCGACCGCAGTCGAGATCCCTGGTGACGCCGCGTTCAACTTGTATGAGACGTTCGGTTTTCCGAAGGAGCTCACCGAAGAGGTGCTCGGCAAGAAGGTGAACGAGCGCGAGTTCGAGGAGCAGTTCAAAAAGCATCAGGAGACGTCGCGCGCCGGCGCGGAGCAGAAGTTCGCGGGCGGCCTTGCCGACCATTCGGAGATCGTCGTGCGTATGCACACGGCGACGCATCTTTTGCACAAGGCGCTTCGCAATGTGCTCGGCGATCACGTCGAGCAGCGCGGATCGAACATCACGCAGGAACGGCTGCGATTCGATTTTTCGCACCCGCAAAAAATGACGCCGGAGCAGCTTCGCGCGGTCGAAGATATGGTGAACGCGCAGATCGCCAAAGATCTCCCGGTGCATTTCGAGATGCTCACGGTCGACGAAGCGAAAGACGCCGGCGCGATCGGTTTGTTCGACGACAAATACGCCCAGCTCGGCAACAAAGTGAAGGTGTACATGGTGGGCGACGACTCGCGCGGCTACTTCTCCAAAGAGATCTGCGGCGGTCCGCACGTCGAACACACCGCGATCGTCGGCACGTTCAAAATACTCAAAGAAGAGGCCTCTTCAGCAGGAATACGGCGGATAAAGGCGGTCGTCGTTTGACCTCTTGACAGTATTAAAACCCCTGCTACAATAAGGGCGCTTTGTGCGGGTACGCCCCCGCAAAGACGCGGGCCCGCGGGGCTTGCGCAGTTTTTTAATCTCCGGTACGCTACAGCCATTCATTATGGCTGTTAGGCACAAAAAGGGTCCGAAAAAAGGTCGGGACGACGGCGCGCAGGCGGTCTCCAAAGGGTTCATCGAGATGAACGGAGTCGTCGAAGAGTGCCTCCCGGCGGCATCGTTCAGGATCCGCCTCGAGGGCGGCCAGACGATCCTCGGCCACCTCTCCGGCAAGATGCGGATGAATCGCATCCGTCTGATGCCCGGCGACGAGGTGAAGATCGAGATGACGCCGTACGACCTGACCAAAGGAAGGATCGTGTACCGTTACTGAACGACATGAAAGTCAGGGCTTCCGTGAAAGCAATCTGCAGGAACTGCAAGATCATCCGGCGCTACGGCCGCGTTCGCGTCATCTGCGCGACCGCGAAGCATAAGCAGCGTCAGGGGTAATTTTTTATGGCACGCATCGCCGGCATCACGCTTCCGAACAAGCGCATCGAGATCGCGCTCACCTACATCTACGGCATCGGTCGCAGCAGGGCGAACGCGATTTTGCGCAAAGTCGGGATCAGCAAGGACGTCCGCGCGAACGAACTGACCGCGGCTGACGAGAAGAATCTGCGCGACGAAATCGAGAAGAATTTCAAAGTGGAAGGGGAGCTCCGGCGCGACGTGCAGGCGAACGTGAAGCGGCTGAAGGAGATCGGCAGCTACCGCGGTTCGCGGCACGCCAAGGGGCTGCCAGCGCGCGGCCAGCGCACGAAGACCAATTCGCGCACCGTCCGCGGCAACGTCCGGCG
>CAZAPV010000020.1:0-17635 GCA_964487195.1 uncultured Gammaproteobacteria bacterium
ATCAGCGTGGTGAGTCCGTACTTCCATGATGCCACCGGCCGGGACACTTTGCGGAACGCGTAGGAAACGTACGCGGCGATCGCGAACAATACGAGCGTAATCGACCAGATCGCCTTGCTGCGCAGTTCGTTGCCGACCGTCGGGCCGACCGCTTCGAACTGATGCTCCGCGACGTCGCCGAATTTTTGCGAGAGCGTCGCGAGCACTTTCTGGTGCGTCGATTCGTCGAGCGTCTTCATTCGGATGATCATCTCCTTGTCGCCGACGGTCTGCGCGACCGAATCGCCGAGGCCGATGCTTTCGAGCGCCGCGCTCACCTCCGTGACCGATGGCCGGGCGCCCTTGAACTCGACGTCCATAAGCGAGCCGCCGGTGAAGTCGATCCCGAAGCGGAGCGGGAACACGAACAGCGAGACGATGCCCGCCACGACGAGCGCGCCGGACACCGTGAACCACACTTTGCGGAGTTTGATGATGGGAAGCGTCATATCATTTCTTGGGCGTTTGCTGCGTTTCGGTCGGCGGCTTGTGCAGCCCGGGCATGTACAGCCACGGATTTTTGAACGGACGCCAGCCGGCGACGAGGCGGAGCAGCGTGCGGCTCACCGTGATCGCGGAGAACATCGACACGAGCACGCCGAGCGCGAGGTTGAGGGCGAATCCTTTGATGAGCGACGAGCTGGTGTAGAACAGGATCGCGCAGGAGATGAGCGTCGTGAAGTTCGAGTCGCGGATCGAGTTCCACGCGCGTTTGAACCCTTCGTCGATCGCCGAGCCGAGCGTGCGGCCGCGCAGCAGTTCTTCCTTCATGCGTTCGAAAATCAGCACGTTCGCGTCGACCGCCATGCCGACCGACAGGATGAGGCCAGCGATGCCGGAGAGCGACAGCGTCACCGGGATCAGCTTGTACAGCGCGAGGTTGATCGCGGTGTAAAGCGACAGCGCGCAGATCGCGATGAGACCGGGGAGGCGGTAGTACAACAGCATGAAGATCGCGACGATCAGGAAGCCGATGAGCCCCGCCTTGAGCGACGCGTCGAGCGATTCCTTGCCGAGCGATGCCCCGACGGTCTGCTGCGATTCGAGCGAGATCGGCACCGGGAGCGCGCCGGCATTCAGACGGCGGACGAGCGTCTTCGCTTCGTCGATCGTGAAGTTGCCGCTGATCACCGCGCTGCCGTCGCGGATCGGTTCCTGCACGGTCGGAACGCTGATCGCCTGGCCGTCGAGGAAGATCGCCACCGGCTTCTGCACGTTGCGCGTCGTGATATCCGCGAACAGCTTCTTCCCTTCGTCGTTGAATTGGAGCCCGACCTGCGGCTCGCCGGTCTGCTGGTTGAATTGGAGCGTCGCGCGGGTGAGATCCTTGCCGGAGAGATCGGTGTTCTTCCATTGATCCTGCGGCGGGAGGTAGTCGGCGGCGGTTCTGGTTTTCAAAAGAATGTACGCCAGATGGTATTCGTACATCGGCCGCTCGTGCAATTTCTCGATGATATGGAAACCGAACTCCGTCTCGACGACGTCGGAGATCTGCCCGTCCGCGAGCGCGAACGCCGCGTCCTCGAACGGCTGCACCATAACCCCTTTGCCGAACCAGCCGAGGTCGCCGCCCTTGGACGCGCTCCCTTTGTCGTCGGAATTCTGTATGGCGAGCGTGCCGAAATTCGCGTTGGTCGCTTCGGCGCGCAGCTTCTCCGCGAGGGCGCGCGCGTCGTCTTTTGAACGGGTCTGCGAGCAGTTGCTCGCGCCCTGGTAGCAGATCAGGATGTGGAGCGCGTTGATCTCTTTGCCGGCCTCGCGCCGCTCGATGTACTTCACCACCTCGTGGCCGCTGCCGGTTTCGATGAGCTGCGGTATGACGACGCCGGGGAGCACCGTGAGCTGGATGATTTTCGTGATCGCCGCCTGATACGGGCTTTTCATCCCGACGAAGCCGACGTCGCCGCCGTTGTCCTTCGTGGCGTCGTCCTCGGAGTATTGCGCGGCGAGCGCGGCGAAATCCGCGCCCGGCTTGCGCGCGGCCGCGAGCGCCTCCCGCGCCTTGGCGAGCGACGCGGCGTTGAAATCCGCCATCAGCTTCTTTTCGTCGGCGGTGAGCTGCCTCGCCGGTTCGTTCGATCCCTGCTCCTTGAACTCCAGGATCGGCGTTTCTCCGATCAGCTTGATCGCCTGGGTGATGTCCTTGATCCCGGCGAGGTCCACGATCAGCCGCCACGCGTTGCCGGATTTGTTCACCTGGACGAGCGGCTCGGAGACGCCGAACGCGTTCACGCGCCGTTCGATCACGTCGCGAACGCCGGCCATCGCGTCGCTGCGCTGCGCATCCGGGACGTCTTTCATGTCGGCGACGTAGACGAGGTGCGCGCCGCCCTGCAGATCGAGGCCGAGCCGGAACGGCACGGTCCAGAAATGCGGCACGCGCAGCCACGCGGGCGCGTGCATTTTCTCAAGCTGGGCGTTGTCCCAATCCGCTTTCGCGTTCCAGACGTTCGGATAACTCATGTTGCCGGCGAACACCAAAAGCACGAGCACGAAAAAAACCGCCTGGCGGACGCGGCCGCGCGGCGTCTTGGGGACGACGAGCGACCGGAGGAACGAACCGATGGTTGTCACGGGATTGGCCATAAACAAAAAATGGGCACCTGCCCATCCTAGAGGAGCGCCGAAGTTTTTGCAATATGTTTGTTCGCCAGCTGGCCGCAGGCGGCGTCGATGTCCTCCCCGAAGCTGATGCGGTGCGTGACCGAAACTCCCTGTTTGATCAGGCGGTCCATGAACGCCGTCCGCTGCTCGCGCGGCGACGTCTCGAAGACGCCCTCGCCCTGAACTTCGGTCGTATGATATTTGATCAGGTTCACATGGTACAGCGGATGCCGCATGATCGCCGCCAGTTCGTCCGCGACTTCGAGCGTGTCGTTCAGTCCATGGATCAGCAGATACTCGAACATCACCTTGCGTTTCGTTTTGGCGATGTACGTTTCGATCGTCGACATCAGTTTCGAAATGGGGTACGCGTTGTTGACCGGCATCAGTCTGGTGCGCAGCGCGTCGTTCGGCGCGTGGAGCGACACCGCGAGATTGATCTGCAGCGGTTCGTCCGCCATGCGCAGGATTCCGGGGACGATGCCGCACGTCGAAATGGAAAGTTTCCGCGCGGCGATCCCCAACCCCTTCTGATCATTGAAAATGCGCACGGCCGCCATCACCGCGTCGTAGTTGTGCATCGGCTCCCCCATCCCCATGAACACCGCGTTCGTGACGCGCTCCCCTCTGGTCTTCATCATGCGCGCGAAGTGCAGCACCTGATCCGCGATCTCTTCGGTCGTCAGATTCCGTTTCAGTCCCATCGTCCCGGTCGCGCAGAACGAACAGCGCATCGGACAGCCGGCCTGGGAGGAGACGCACACCGTGTTGCGGTCGCCCTCGTGTTCCATGAGCACGGTTTCGATCAGGTTGCCGTCGCGCAGTCTGAACGCGGCTTTGATCGTGTCTCCCCTGCTCGACGCCGTCTCGGTCACCAGTTCGAGCGACGAAATCGGCGCTTCCTTCTTGAGGACGGCGCGGAGCGGCTCCGGGAGCGTCGCCGCCTCGTCCCAATCCGAAATCAATTGCGCGTACACCGCGTCCTTAATCTGGGCGAGCCGAAACTTCGGCTCTCCCCGCTCCTCAAGCAATGCTTGGATCTTTGCGGCATCCATAACCGGACAGCATAGACGAAATGCGCGGGAAAATCAAGAGGTTGACATTTCACTCATACTAGGTAGGATCTGCTCAGTCCCTTTTCATCACAAGGAGAAAAAATGGACAACGCCATCATCGCGCTCGTCGGACCGAGCGGGTCCGGCAAAAGCACGCTCATCACCGAGATGCTGCGGCGGTTCCCGAAGCGGCTCGCGGTCGTGCGCTCCACGACCACGCGGGCGAAACGCGGCGCCGAGGACGACATGTATTACGACTTCGTCACCGTTCCGGAATTCGAGGCGATGGACGCCGCCGACCGGTTCGTCAAACGGTACGAGTACGCCGGCAATCTGTACGGCACGGACCGCGCACACATCGATGCGCTGTTCGCGGCGGGCAAGTGCGGTATCAACGCCTTCCTCCCCGACGCCATGGTGCCGCTGCGTGCCGCGGGATACAGCGTGATCGTCATCAAGGTGATCCCGAAGGACGGATTCACATCGCGCTCCCGCACGCGCGCGAACGCCGACAAGAAACGATCGAAAATTCCGCTCGCCGTCGATTTTCCGCTCGAGAACTCGTTCGCCCACGACGGACTGGATCTCGCGGTCGGCCAGCTCTCCATTTTTCTCACCGCCCTCCTCTCATTATGAGGAGGGCTTTTTTATTTTCCTGCGCCGTGCTACGCTCGTGCCGGTTCCTTCCACAAAGGAGATGCACATGGACGCAAAAGAACGGATCATCGTCGCGCTGGATGTCCCTGATCTCGAAACCGCGAAACCGCTCGTCGCCGCGCTCGCGCCGCACGTCGGTTATTTCAAAGTCGGCCTCGAGCTGATCACGGCGGTCGGGGGACCGGCGGCGGTCGCGCTGATCAAAGGCGCCGGCGGCAAGGTGATGTACGACGGCAAATTCGCCGACATCCCGAACACGATGGCCGGCGCCGCACGATCGGTCGCCGCGCTCGGCGTCGAAATGTTCACGGTGCATGCGTCCGCCGGACCCGATTCGGTGTATGCGGCGGTGCGGCACGCGGGAAACGCGAAAGTCATCGGCGTTACCGTGCTCACCTCGCTTGACGATCATGCATGCCGTGGCATTTTCGGCGTGTCGGCGATCGCCGCGGTCGGTTCGTTCGCCTTTCTACTCAGAATGGCCGATGCGCACGCGATCGTCTGTTCGCCGCAGGAGGTTTCCTTGTTGCGCGAGATCCCCCTGCTCCGGATCACCCCCGGCGTCCGTCCGGTCTGGGCGGCGGCCGGCGATCAGAAACGGGTGATGACCCCTGGCGACGCGATACGCGCCGGCGCGGACATGCTCGTCATCGGACGGCCGATCCTGAAACCGCCCGCCGAGATCGGCGGTCCGGTCGACGCGGCGAAGCGCATCGCCGACGAGATCGCGGAGGCGACGGGATGAACCGGCACGATCCGCTGCGGATCCTCCGTGAGTGCGAGGCGGTGATCCGTGACGGTCATTTCGTCTACGATTCCGGTCGCCATGGCGATACGTACGTCAACAAGCGCGCCGTCTTCAGGCGGCCGGAGAAGCTCTCCGCGATCGCGCTCCGTCTGGCACTCGCTTGTTCGCGGCTCGACATCGAGGTCGTCGCCGGCCCTGCGGTCGGCGGCGCGTTTCTGGCGCAGTGGGTCGCCGGTTATCTGTGCAACTGGGGATCGCCGCGCCGCGAAGTGCTCGCCGTCTATGCGGAGAAAACCGCGGATCACGGCTTCGCGTTCAACTACGGCGACGACCGACGCATCGCCGGAAAACGCGTCCTCATCGTCGAGGACGTCCTGACCACCGGCGCGTCGGCACGAAAGGTGGTCGACGCTGCCCGCGCAGCCGGCGCCACCGTCGTCGGGGTCGGCGCGCTCGTCAATCGCGGCGGCGTCTCCGCCAAGGACGTTGGCGATCCTCCGGCGTTCACCGCGCTCGTCGATCTCCCGCTCGCATCATGGGACGAAACGTCCTGTCCGCTCTGCGCGGCGGGGGTCCCGGTCAACACCGAACTGGGCAAGGGCGCGGCGTTTCTCGCCCGAAAACGGTCTCAACAGCCGGCATGATCATGCCGGCTTTTTCTTTTGACAACGCGAGTGGCGGGAGTACGCTGTGTGCAGATCTTTTCACCTCGAAAGGAAGGAACGCCATGCGTCGTCTTGCAGCGATGCTCGTCTGCGGCGCATGCGCCGCACTGTGCAGCCGGACCGCTTCCGCGCAACCGCTCAACGGCCCGAATCCGTCGTTCCAGCTCGGCGCCGGAATCGGCGCGCCGATCGGCCTCGCGTTCGCGCATCTGCCTGTGCCGCTCTCGACCCAGTCGCCGACGTATCTGCTCTACGGCAGGATCGGTGCGCCGCTTTTGAGCGGCCTGCGGATAGAGATCAGCGGCGTGCTCCCGTGCGGCTTCGGCACCAACGCGGTGATCGACGTGATCCGCGCGCCGGGGTTCCGCCTGCATCTCCTGGATCCTGGGGTGTTCTGGGATGCGATCAACCCGGTGTCGGTGCAGCGCATCAACCGCCAGGTGGATCTCACCGCCGGCCTCGGCGCCGACTACGCGGTGGGCAACCACTTCGTCCTCGGTCTCGATGGCCGCGGCTTCTTCCCGAACCCCTACGTGATCCTGCCGCAGTTCGGCACCTTCGCCCGACCGATCTATGAGGAAGCATGGAAAGGAGCGCAGGTATGGTTCAGTCTCTCTTACGTCTGGCCGTGACGATTACCGTCGCTTGCGCGCTCGCTGGATGCGGTTCGCTGCCGAAACAGGATCTTCCGGCGACGTTCTGCCTCGATGCGAAGTTCTCCAACCGCGAACGCGAGATGATCCTCGGTTCGGTCGCGAAGATCAACCGAACGCTCGGCCGCGAACTGCTCGGCGGCGAAATCCTGATCTATGGCGGCCTGGTAACGGACAAGAACGGCTTCGAGCTCCGCGACTTCCAAGATGCCGTTCATGTCGTCTACCGACTGGACGTTGCGCCATCCGAACTGAACGCGATCGATCGGAGCCCGAATACCGACCTCGACGGGACCGGCACGCTGTCCGATGTGCTGTTGTTCATGGACGCCATCAAGCGGGACAGCGACGGTCAGAGCGACGCCGATCAAACGCTCAATCATGTCGTGCTGCACGAGTTCGGCCACTTCTTCGGTCTCCAGCACACCAAGGATAACACCGCGGTGATGTACCCGACGGTCAACGGCGTCGTCGAATACCAACTCGACGACAAACGCGCCTTCTGCGCGATCTACGAATGCCTTAATCCGCCTTAAATAAGGCGGATTTTTCATATGCCGCCCTTGACAAGATATGCGTATCGTGGTATGGTGTTCCGTTGTGCAATCATCGCGATATGCGAGAGGTTTCGAAGAAAGGACGCACACTCCGGAAGATTCGCAGGATATAGCAACGCTGTTTCGCCTGAAAAGAACTTCGCCTCTCGCCCGCTCCAGGCTCGCTCATGCAGCTGAATGGAGCAAAAAATCCCCCGCCGAATGGCGGGGGATTTTTGTTTTCCTTCTATGCTATGCGCGTTGCGGTACGAAATGCCGAGTCGCCGCATCGATCTCTTCGGGAATCCCCATGATGCACGGGAGTCGCCGCGCTTCGTCAGCGGTCGCCCAGACGTAGCCGTCGAACGCGCCCGGTTCCGGGACGACTTTGCCGCTTTTATAGGTCGCCGCGAATTTGACGAGCACGGTCGGCGCGCCGTCCGGACGGACGTATGCGACGCTGTTGATGTAAGCGAGACGCTTGTCGATTTCGATTCCCGCTTCTTCTTTCGCTTCGCGCGCGAGCAGATATTCGACCGCGTTCTCGAAATCGAGCACGTCGCCGTTCACCCGCGTCGGCCGCGAAACGTCGAGGTCGTTCCATTCGAGTTTGCCGCCGATCATCGCATACACGCCCGGATGCACCTTCTCCGTCGCCGCGCGGCGCAGCAGCAGGCACCGTCCGTCGGACTCTCGCAACACCGCGACGTTCGCCACGAAATAAAAAAGCTTCTCCTGCTTGGCATTCGCGAGCGTGATGGCGGATGCGGTCATGATTCGTACACGTTCTCGTAGCGGTTCGTCTGTTGCGCCGGCTGCTTCTTGTCAAAATTGATGTGCGTCGACTCTTCAACGGTTCCATGCTCGTCTCGCCGCTCCACGCGCGTCCACACCGGTTCGCCGCTGTATAAATTGGTCGCCGTGGTCGTGCGGCCGTCTCTCGAATACGCGTAGTCGATCACCCCGAACGGTTCATCCTTGCGCCCGGCATAGCTGCGCTCCTCTTTGCTCACTCGTCCCTGTTTGTCGTAGGCGATGCGATACGCGTACGCATCGCCGTTCGAATCGATCTCCTGCCGTTCCTTCAGTCTCCCCTGCTCGTCATACGAGAATCGCTCCTCCTTTTCTGTCGGCTTCCCCCAGTAGAATGAGGTTTCCTTCCGGCGCGCGAGCCGTCCGGCGTCGTCGTACTGCAATTCCGCGACGCTGCTCACGTTGCCGTCGCGTTCGTACGTCTCCTTGAGCGGTTTTTCAGAATCACCGTCGTAGGAATATTCAAGATTGCCCTCGTGGACCAGTTTCTCTTCTCCCCCGGCGCGCCCGACGATTTTTTCAATCCGTTTGCCGACCATCAGCAGCCGTCCGCGATCATCGTACACGTACGTACGCGCGATCGTTGACAGCGGAAACGGTTCTTTTCCTTTGATCCCCGAGTCGCGCCAATACGTTTCGGTCTCTCTCGCAACGCGGCCTTTGTCGTCGTATTCATACCGCGTGGTGTGCGCGACCCGTTTGCCGTCCATCTGCCGGCGTTCGACCAATCGCGCGCCCCTCGGCTTTTCTTTATATTCACTCTGCGGCATCCCGCCGTGACGTTCGATACTCATAAAACTTTTCCGGTAAAAATATCAAATTTCTTTATCCATCCAACGATAGGCATGGCCTTCGGCGAATCCGCGCTTTTTTAAAAATTGCACGATCGCACCGTCGGATTCGATGTTCGCCCAGCCGTAGACGTTCTTGACGCCGCGCGCTTTCAATTCGGCGACGCACGCGTCGTACAGCGCGGCAGCGATCCCGCGGCGACGGAAGTTCTTCGCGACCGCGAGATAGACGAAACACGCCCACGCCATCGCGGTCGGCCGTTCGATGTCTTCGGTGTTCGCGTAGACGAATCCGGCGATTTCGTCGTCCGTCTCCGCGAGCAGGAATACGCCGCGCGGATTTTCGATCGCCGACAAAAATTCGTCCGGCTCCATGAACGGCCCTTCCGCGCCTACGGACAGCTCCGGCGTCTCCTTCCCGAGCGCGTACAACGCATCAAAATCATTTTTCGTCGCGGGGCGGATAGTCATACGCCGTTCCGAACTATCTCCTCGAGGACCGACGGCACTTCCGTGACGCCGTCGTCGCCGCTGAAGTGTCCCATGCCGTGCTCGATGATCGTCTTTGCGCGCAGTTTGGATTTCAGCGCGGCTTCATTCTTGAGCGGCACTACGGCATCGTCGTCTGAAAAGAACGCGACGATCTCCTTCGCCGACCGCTGCACCTTTTCGAAATCGATCGGCGTCTCCAACCACGGCTTGGCGATCGGCATCTCCTCTTCCGACAAACCGGTGAGCGTGAGCCACGGTGCGACCAAGACGATGCGGCTGACGTTCACGTTCACCTGTTCCAAATACCGCATGATCGTCTGGCAGCCGATGCTGTGACCGACAAGAATAGTCTCTTCGCTCGGGGTTCCGAGAATGGCGCGAAGCCGGTTCACCCACGCGGCGATCTCCGGATGATCGGTGTCCGGCATCGCGGGCGCCGAAACGGCGTACCCGCGTTTTTCCAGCTCGGTTTTCAGCCATGGGAACCAATCGCTCTCCGGCGTCGCTCCCCAACCATGAACGATGACAACACGTGGCATACTCTATTCTTGCGTCGCCAGGATGGTAACGTCAACCGATTGCTGGCTGGTGCAGCTCGTGACCGTCGGTACGGTGATGCGCAGATCGACGTTTTGCGTGCCGGTCGGCGCGACGCTCGACGCGAGCGTTTGGTAACTCGTTGTGAGCGCGGCCCACGTCGATCCGCCATCCGTGGAAAATTCGTGTTTGTATTGGCCGCTGCCGGCGCTCGACGCAAGCGTCCACGGACAGGCGGTGTTCTGCCCCCTGATCTGGAAAATCTCGTTGACGTTGCCGTCGTTCTGCGCGGTCTGGGTGTCGCCAAGGGTCACGGTGCTCTTGCTCGCGTTCGCGGCGAGCGTGCCGTACGAAACGGTCCCGTCCGACACCGTCACGCTGATCACCGTAGTGAACACCCAGTTCGTGTTGTTGTTGCAATTGACGTTGGTACCGTCGTACGCCTGGATGTAACTGCCGCCCGACGCGTCGGATCTGCCGACGTTCACGTACGATACCGCGGTCTGCGTGCCGGAGACATTGAGCAGCCACGTCCCGGTGGACAAACTTGAATTGCGGAAGAAGATCTTTCCGCCAGACGATCCGCTCCAGTTGATGTTCGCGAACGTGTAGGTGGAGCCGGAGTGATACTGCACCCGCACCGACGGCGTCGTGATGACGTAATTGTGGGTGGACGTCGCATCACCGGCGAAGATGACGCCGGGGGTGAACGACGTGCCGCAGGCGG
Organism: uncultured Gammaproteobacteria bacterium; assembly: GCA_964487195.1. Lineage (GTDB taxonomy): Bacteria > Patescibacteriota > Patescibacteriia > SG8-24 > SG8-24 > CAZAPV01. Next base: position 10,318 of record CAZAPV010000020.1, read on the forward strand.
GGTCGTCCACGCCGGACGTGTTGGAAATCGTCAGGTCGTAGAACGCCGAACCGCTCGTGAAGGTGCCGGAGAGCGTCTGCTGGCCGGTGCCGGAGAGCGTCACCGTACCGGACCGCGCGGTGAAGGTGCCGTTCTGGGTGAAGTCGCCTTTCACGGCGAGCGAATAATTGTTGGTGCCGTCGACGTCCAACGTGCCGGCGGTGACGGTGAGCGTGCCGCTCACGGTGGTCGCGCCGCCGAGCGTCGCGGTCTGCCCGGTTTTGTCGATCGTCAAATTCACGTATGTCGTGCCTTTCACGGTCTGACCGCCGGTCGTGCTGTTGTAGGTCACGGTGTTGCCGCTCCCCGTCGCGGTGAGCGTCGTGATCCCCGACGTGCCGCCGATCGTAAGCGATGCGTTGGTGCCCTGCGTGAGCCCTCCCGTGCCGGAGAGCGCGGTGCTCACCGTGAGTGTGCCGTTGTTCGTGAGCGTGACCCCCGTCACCGTGACGTTTGCGATCGTGATCGCGTCGTTTCCGCCGATCGACTGATCGTTGTTGCTGAACGTCATCGTGCCGGTGCCGAAATCGACGGTGCCGGCGCTGTTGTTGGTGAAACCGCCCTTGAACGTCATGTTCGAGTTGGTGGCGTTGGTCCAGCTCCCGCCCGAATCGATGGTGACAGCGCCGTCATATGTTTTTGCGCCGGTGTTCGTATTCGCGAGCGTACCGTCCACGGTCGTCGTGCCGGTCACCGCGAGCGTGAAGTTGGCGCCGGTCGTGAACGTCGTGCCGGAACCGACGGCAAGATTTCCGCTGATCGCAAGGTTCGCCCCGGTCGTCGGCGTCACCGTGCCGGACGTCGTGAGGGCGCCGTTCACCGTCGTAACGTTCGTGAGCACCGGCGTGCCGGAACCGGACATCGTAAGGTTGTAATACGTCACCGGTTTCACCGTCTGGTTCGCGCCGGTATAATTCACGGTATTGCCGGTTGCGGTCGCAGTGAGCGTCGTAATGCCCGAGGTGCCGCCGATCTTCAAGGAGCCGTTCGTTCCTTGGGTGAGGCCGCCGGTACCGGAGAGCGCGGTACCGACCGTGAAGGCGGACGTGTCGTTGTTGGTGAGCGTGACCCCCGTCACCGTCACGTTCTCAATCGTGAACGCCGCGCCGTCGCCGATCGATTGGCTGTTCGTGTTGAACGTGTATGTGCCGGTTCCCGACGTGAAGCTCGCGCCGGTCGCGACCGTGAGTCCGCCCTGGAACGTGACGTTTGAATTGTTCGCGTTGGACCAGGTTCCGGTGCCGTCGATCGTCACCGCGCCGGCGTACGTCTTGGCACCGGTGTTGGCGTTCGCGAGCGTGCCGTCCACCGTCGTCGTGCCGGTCACCGCGAGCGTGAAGTTCGCGCCGGTCGTGAACGTGGTGTTGGCACCGACGGAGAGCGCGCCGCTGATCGCCATGTTCGCTGCGGTCGTCGGGGTGACGGTTCCAGAGGTGGTGAGGTTATTGCTGATAGTGGTCACGCTCGTGAGCACCGGCGTGCCGGAACCGGACATCGTGAGGTTGTAATACGTCACCGGTTTCACCGTCTGGTTCGCGCCGGTATAATTCACCGTATTGCCTGTCGCGGTCGCGGTGAGCGTCGTGATCCCGGACGTGCCGCCGATCTTCAAGGAGCCGTTCGTCCCTTGGGTGAGGCCGCCGGTGCCGGAGAGCGCGGTACTCACCGTGAAGCCGGCAGTGTTGTTGTTGGTGAGTGTGACGCCGGTCACCGTGACGCTCGCGATCGTGAACGCCGCGCCGTCGCCGATGGACTGGCTGTTCGTATTGAAGGTGTAAAGGCCGCTTCCTGAAGTGAATGAGGATCCATTGAACGTGATGCCGCCCCTGACGGTCGCCGCGGCATTGCCGCTGTTGTTCCACGTGGCGCCGGTGTTGATCGTGATCGCCCCGCCGTAGGTGTTGACGCCGGTGGCGTTGGAATCGTTGAACGTGCCGCCGTTCACGGTGAGCGTCCCGACGAGGTTCATGGCGCCGGTGGCCGTATCGAACGTTCCGGACGTGACGATCACGTTGCCGCTGATGGTGTCGGATGCGCCCAAGGTGCCGGTTGAACTGGTTTTATCGATCGTCAAATGATAATAGTTCACTCCTTTGACCGTCTGTGCCGACGTGCCGTTGTAGACCACCGTGTTGCCGCTTGCGGTCGCGGTGAGCGTGGTGATGGCCGAGGTGCCGGCGAGGTTGAGCGTCGCGTTGGCGGCGTTCGTGAATCCGCCGACGCCGGAGAGCGCGGTGGTCACGGTGGTCGTGCTGTTGTTCGTGAACGTCGCGCCGGTGTTGACGGTGAGCGTGCCGGAAACGGTCAGGTTTTCGCCGTTCGAGATGCTGAGCGACGTCGTGAAGTTGTTGTTGATCGTCGTGACGCCGACCATCGTCGGCGATCCGCTCCCCGCGAACGTGAGGTTGTAGTAAGTGATCGCCTTCGCCGCCTGACTCGCACCGGTGTATCTCACCGTATTGCCGGTCGCGGTCGCCGTCATCGTGGTGATGCCGAACGTGCCCGCAAGCGTCAGTGTGCCGTTCGTTCCTTGCGTGAGGCCGCCGGTGCCGGAGAGCGCGGTGGTCACCGTGACGCCGGAGGTGGCGCCGGTGTTGTTGTTGGTGAGCGTGATCGTCGTGACCGTGAGCGTATCGATGGTAAAGACGTTCGTCCCGCCGAGCGCCTGGTCGTTGGTGTCGAAAGTGATCGTATTGCCCGTGCCGAAAGAAACGGTGCCCGCGCTGTTGTTCGTGAATCCTCCCTGGAACGTGATGTTCGAGTTGGTGGCGTTCGTCCAGCTCCCGCCGGAGTTGATGGTGACGAGGCCGGTGTAGGTTTTGACGCCGGTGTTGGTGTTCGCGAGCGTCCCGGTGACCGATGTCGCGCCCGTCACCGCGAGCGTGAAATTGGCGCCGGTCGTGAACGTGGTGCCGGATCCGACGGTAAGAGTACCGCCGACCGTCATGTTCGCCGCGGTCGTCGGGGTCACGGTGCCTGATGTCGTAAGATTGTTGCTGATCGTCGTGACGCTGGTCAGCACCGGCGTGCCGGAGCCGGACATCGTGAGGTTGTAGTATGTCGAGTTCGGGAACACCGTTTGGCCCGCACCGGTGTAGTTCACCGTGTTGCCGGTCGCGGTGGTCGTCATCGCCGTGATCGTGGAGGTACCGCCGATCTTCAAGGAGCCGTTCGTCCCCTGGGTAAGGGTGCCGGTGCCGGCGAGCGTGGAGCCGGCGGTGAAGCCGCCGGTGTTGTTGTTCGTGAGCGTGATCGTGGTCACCGTGACGTTCGAGATCGTGAACGCCGTGGTGCCGCCGACCGCCTGATCGTTCGTGTCGAACGTGTAGGTACCGGTGCCGGAGGTGAACGTGCCGCCGCTCACGGTGAGACCGCCCTGGAAGTTGACGTTGGAGTTGCTGGCATTCGACCACGTGCCGGAGCTCAAGGTGACGAGGCCTTTGTATGTTTTCGCGCCGGTGTTGGCGTTCGCGAGCGTGCCGCCCGAAATCGTCGTGGTACCATCGACCTGGAACGTGAAGTTTGCGCCGATCGTGAACGTCCCGCCGCTGAACGTCGCGTTGCCGACTATTTCCATATTCTCAACCGTGGTTGCCGCCGCGGTGCCTGAATTGATGAAATCGCCGGTGATCGTCGTCCCGGTCTGGAGCGTTTTCGTACCGCTGCCGGAGAGCGTGAGATTGACGTACGCTTTCACAAGCACTGTCTGCCCGGTGCCGCTATAGTTCACCGTGTTGCCGGACGCGGAAACCGTGAGCGTCGTGATCGCCGCCGTGCCGCCGATTTTCAAGATGGCGTTTGTCCCTTGCGTGAGGCCGCCGGTACCGGCGAGCGCGGAGCCAGCGGTGAAGCCGCCGGTGTTGTTGTTCGTGAGTGTCACTCCCGTCACCGTGACGTTCGTGATCGTGAACGCCGACGTGCCGCCGATCGCCTGGCTATTGGTATCGAACGTGTACGTCCCGGTACCGGAGGTGAACGTGCCGCCGTTCACTGTGAGGCCGCCCTGAAAAGTGACCGCGCTCGTGGTCGCGGCCGCCGTCCACGTGCCGGAATCGAGCGTCACCAAACCCTTGAAAATCTTCGTGCCCAACGAGGCGTTGTCGGAGAGCGTGCCTCCATTGATCGACGTCGGTCCGTTATTCGTAAATGTCAAGTTGGAAAGTTCGAACGTTCCGGACGTGACGGTGAACTGCGTATTGATCGTGGTCGTGCCGCCGGAAGTCACGGTCCCGCTGGATTTGTTCACGATGAGCGTATCGTAGGTGGTCGCTTTCGCGGTCTGCGTGTTGGAGCCGGCGTACGTGACGGTGTTGCCGGTCGCGGTCGCGGTGAGCGTCGTGATGTTGTTCGTCGATCCATTCAACGTGAGCGAAGCGTTGGTGCCTTGCGTAAACGTGCCGGTGCCGGTGAACAAACCAGCGATCGTGACTCCGGCGGTGCTGTTGTTCGTCACTGTGACGCCGGTGACGGTCATGTTGTTGAACACGAGGTTGGAGCCGGACGCGATCGTCTTCGCGCCGGTGTTGATCGTCAATATGCCGGTGTTCACCATTGAACCGGTGCCGTCGAGCGTCTTGCTGACGCCGGTCATCGTCGTGCTTCCGACGTTGCCGTACGAACCGTTATTGGTGTAATTGCCGGAAATCGTCAGCGTCACGGCAGTGTTCACCGTGAGCGTGGCGGTCGAATCGACCGTGATATCGGTGATCGACGCGGTCGCCGTGACGGTGACAGTGGTTCCGGCCGCGATCTCCGCGTTATCGCCCGATCCCGGCGCGACGCCGCCGACCCATGTGCCTCCCGCGTTCCAGTTCCCGGTCGTCGTGGAAACGATGAGCGAGTCCGCGGCGATGCGCCAGCCGTGCGTCTCCCGGAACGCGATCGAACCGTCGCCGTTCCGGAACGCCAGCGGCCCGACGAGATATTCCTGGGGAGAGATCTTGGGCGCCTTGTATTCGTAACGCAGCTCCAGCGCGTCGCCGGTTTTGACGCTGACCGGCCAGCGGATCTCTTTCGCGTCATCGGTACCGACGACCTCGCCGCCGCCGGCGTCCGTGATCTCGAACGACGCCGGCACCGTTTCGACCACCGTTCCGTCGAAATCGCGGTCGGCCTTCACGTCGAGCGTCATCGCATAGTCCGCCTTGAACGGATTGATGCGCGTCGCCCCACTGCGCCGCACGTCGAACGGCACCGAATCGCGCACTTCGAACGAACCGGCGACCGAATAGCCGGTGTTCTCGGCGATCAATTTCATTTTGTAGAGACCGGGGCCGGCGGTGCGGTACTGCACGGAATAATCCGGATGGTCGGTCACGTTGTTGCCGGCGCACGTTCCGCTCCGCACGATGGAGCCGTCCGATGTCGAAAGCACCTCGCGTTCGCCCCATGCGTTCACGATCTCCAACGTCAGATCGGCGTTGCAGACGGTATTGCCTTTGTTGCTCAACGCTCCCATCTGCAGATACGCCGTTTCGCCGGGCGCGTAGATCGTTTTGTCGGTATTGATCGCGAGCACGCCCCAAGCGAATTCCCGGTCGAGGTCGTACGTCTTGCCGTTCTGATTCACCGCGATCTTCAGCGTGTACTTTCCCGGCTTGATCCCGCTTCCCGCCTCCGGGTCGAGCGTGATCGTCGCGTCGCCGCCGTCAGTTTCGATTCTCGGCGTGATCGCGACGGGCTGGCTCCAAGGATCGAGCACCTCGACGCTCGCGATACCGTCCTCTTTCGCCGCCACTTCCGTTTCATCCGCCGCCCATGCGTCTTCGAGCGCGCGTTTCGCCCATTGCAACCGCTTCTCCGGGAGTCGGACGGTGAACGTCGGCTTTTCATCAAGGCGGAAACTGACGGTACCGCCGTTGATCCGCGGGCGCTCCGTATGCAAAAGAACGGCCGGCAACGCGAAAAGAACGGTTACCAAAAAAACGGTGGCCGCCGCGAATCGCAGGCGTTTTCTCACATATCCACCCACGCCTTAAATGATACCACGACGCACCCAACCAAAAAACCGGCGCAGGAGGCGCCGGTTTCAGCTTTATTTCATGTTCAGACCCTGATCTCCCCGCCCTGCTGAATCGCGTCCTGCGAGTCTTTCAGTCCCTCGAGCTGGATTTCAAGTTCAACGCGCTCGTCATCGAAAAGATCGGGATCCTGAAGCGCGGCCTCAAGTCCTTCGATATATCCGCCCAGCTCTTCCGCGAACTGTTCGCGTTCTTTGCCTTCCAGGATTCGCCGCGCCTCGATCGTTTCCGGCGATGATCGGTATCGTTCAGTCATAGATTATTTCCCAAACACAATAGAGAGATACCCTTGACAATAATCATACCGTGCCGTACTCTCGAGGCCAAGGAGGTCATTCATATGTCACTCTCAAAACCGCTGATGTTCTCCGAGCTTGCCGTGGAAGATCACTTCATCTCCTTTCCGATGGACGGCGACGACTCCGGCCATGGCGGCTACCGTGGCGCGCACAACCTCTTCAAGAAAACAAGCGCGAAATTCCGCCATAGCAGGACGCGACTCGTCGACAACGCCGTCAACGTTCGCACTGGCACGCCGTCGAACATGACGCCGCGGATGTGGGTCGTCAAGATCAACTTCTGAACGCTTCGCTTCCGCGAGGCGTTTTTTTCGCTTCTCTCGCCATTCTCATACGGCAGCAACCATGATTTTTTCACGCCCCGTGGCACTTCTTATATTTCTTCCCGCTGCCGCACGGGCAGGGGTCGTTGCGGCCGACTTTGTCGGAGGGAGCGCCAGAGGCGGATGACGTCATCGCCTGGTCTGCGTTGCCGGTTTTTGCCGGCGCGGAGAGGGTGACGCCCTGCCGCTCCATGAGCGACGCCGCGGTGTCGCGCGCAATGCCCATCTTGTACGCCGCATACACCACCTGCTTCGTGATCATCTGATTCAGTTCGGTGAACATCCGGTACGCCTCGCGTTTGTACTCGACGAGCGGATCGCGCTGGCCGTAGCCGCGCAGGCCGATGCCGGTGCGCAGATGCTCCATCGCGTCGAGATGCTCGACCCACAGCATGTCGATCGCGCGCAGCATTAGCCCTTTGAGCGCATCGACGAACACGGCGACGTCCCCGCCCGCATCTTTGAGAATCTTCGCCTGCAAATCGTCATACGCTTTGTCCGCGATCGCCATCAGATATTCGATGACGTGCGTGCGCGCCTTGGCGTCCTCGATGCGCGAGCCGGCGTCGTGGCGGATCTGTTGCAGATCGCGGCGCGCCTCGGCCGAGATCGGGAAGATCGTCCCCGCGACTTCATA
>CAZAPV010000021.1:0-17265 GCA_964487195.1 uncultured Gammaproteobacteria bacterium
TCCCCGCCGACCTCGCCATGCACAAACCGGACGCGTTCAAAGCGGTGGTCGACGCAGCCAAGAAATAAAACCGAATGAAACAAAAAACGCTCCGAGAGATCGGGGCGTTTTGTTTTGTGTGCACTTCACTGTCCGGACAGGCCGGCGCGGAACGTCGGGAGCGTTTTGGTGATGTCGCCGAAGCCGGGCGGCGGGTTCGCGACCGCGCGGCCGTCGTAGATCACCTGCTCGGCGCCCTGCGTGAGCGCGGTGTACGACCGGCCGAAATTGATCTTGTGCGCGATCATCAGCCCGTACACCGTGAGCGGATTCGTTCCGGCGGTGTCCGGCGGGGCGACCGTGTAGATCCCGCCGCTCCCGTTCGCGTAGAACGCGCCGACCAGATTCTGCACGTTCTTGTTGATGTACACGTTCCCCTTTCCGTCGCCCGGCGCGTTCGAGAGCACGATCCAGCCGACCGACGCGAGCTGCGCCAGTTTGGTGATCGACGCGCCGCCGTACGCCATGTCGGCGTTCAGGTACAGGTTGCCGCCGTTCACGACGATCGTTCCGCCGCCCTTCGACGTGGGGAGTTTCGAATCGGTGTCGACGGCGTTGAAGAACGTGTCGGGATTGTTGATCGTGAGGTCGCCGTTCACGACGTACACCTGGCCGGAAAGCGGTGCCGTGCGCAGGTTGCTGCCGTCAGGGAGGAGCGATACGACGGTGCCGTACCGTCCGGCGAGGATTCCTGCGATGTCCAGTTTGCCGAGCGTGGTGGTGAACGAGTTCTGGATGTTCGGCAGCTGGTACGCCGTGGTCGGCGAAACGATGCCGGTCGGTCCCTGCGGACACGACGAGCTGTTGAAATTCACGATCGTCTCTTTCGCGGTGATGCAGAACGTGGCGTTATACGCGCCGGTCGGCGGGAGCGCCTGTTCGGTGACGCTCTTCTGCGAGAACAGTTCGCCGTACACCGATTGCAGCCACGGAAACAGAAGGTCGGTGCACCAGTCGGCGCCGCTGCACGGCGGAGAAACGCCGGCGTTCGTGCAATCCGAATCGCGTCTGCACGAGGTGGCGTGGTCCGCGCACGTCCCCGCGGGCCCGGGACACTGGCTGTCGCTGAAACAGACCGAGCCGTTGCTCGCGCACAGCCCCCACGGATCGGCGCAATGCTGCGGGCTGATCCCGTTGATGATCGCGGGCGCCGGGCAGCGCGGGCCGGTGCACGATGACGGCGCGTCGGAGTCGCACAGGCAGGCGATGTTGCGGTCGTACTCGCAGCGGCCGTACGCGGTGTACGGCGCGCAGCTCCCGGTCTGCGGCGCCGGCGGCGCGGGGCAGACGATGCTCGGCGCCCACGTCGTCGCGACCGCGCTGAAATCCGTCCACCCGATCCCGGTGCCGTCGTTCATCCCGCCCCACGCCCAGTGGTCGTTGGACAATCCTTTGGTGAACGCGCCGGTCGCCGGCGACAGCGCGACGTAGTAATTCGATGCCGCGCACAAGCTGGGCGTGTTGCCGCAATTCAGGGAGACCCAGCCGTTCGCGCCGAGATTGTACACCTTCGCCCAGCCCCAGATCTGATCGCCGAAGCCGTTGTACGTCTGCCGATACTGCGCGTACGGCGCGAGGCCGTCCGGCGTCGTCCCGCCGCACGTCTTGCCGAAGCAGATCCATCCCATCGTTTCGCTCCACCCCCAGCCGGAGAGGTCGCCGCGGTCGGTGTCGGTCAGGTTCTGCGTGATCGTGGCGCCGTAATTGACGGTACCGCACGTCCCCAAATTGGTGCAGTTCATCGAAATCCAGCCGATCGTGCCGGACCACGCCCAGCCGCTGACGTTGTCCGCTGTCCCCGCGAGCGCCGGCTGTGCGCAAAAAAACGCGCCCGCGGCGATCGCCGCTGCGCCGGCCCATTGCTGCACGTTCAGACGGAGCGTCATGGCTCTATCATGCCACATCCGACACTCCCGTGGGTAGGGAAAGAGGCGGGGGTTGGCCCGCCTCTTCTTTTGACTCAACGCATCGGAGATCACTTCATTCCCCGCCCCCGTTTGCCATTGATGACGCTAGGAACAACAACCAGGGAAGCCATCACGAGAGTGCCAAGTAAGGCCGCGAGAGGCGATCCGCGATCCTTTTTGGACTTTTCCTTTATCCGTGAATGCACGGGGATATCAAACTGTTCAACCTTTCCGTGTGGTCCCTTGACCTTGAACTTCCCGATCACGTCGAACTCTTTGGGGCTCCCGGTTTTGGCCACGTCGAAGGCGATGGTTTTGATCTCATTGGCCACCCCTGTCTGCGTACAGCTGGTGTTGGCCACGAAGGTGCCCGAAGCATCATAGTCGCCGGCGACCGCGTAGCCGGTCGGCACCTGCGAACAGACGTCCACCGACCAATCGCTGTCCGATTGGAGGTAGAACGGGTAGAGGAAGTCCATCGCGTCCGCGCTCCAGACGGCATCGGTCGGATAGATGATGGTGAGCGCGCTGCCGGTCACGGTCTTGCTGCCGCCGCCCTGGTACTGAAGGGAGCACTGGGTGATGTCGGTGGCGCCGGACGGACAGTTGATGGTCAGCAGGAACTGGAAGTACTTGGTGGCGGTGTCCACGACGCCGTCCTTGTCCGTATCCACGAAGTCCGATGCACCCTTGTTCTGACCGGCGTAGACGAATCCGAGGTCCCCGGTGATGAGCATCGGGATGTTGAGGCCGCGGACGATGACCAAGAAGTCGCCGAGGTAGGGATCGCCCACGCTGCAGTCGCCGTTATTGTCCGTCTTACAGCTTCCGATCATCGCCTTCTGCCTGGCCACGCCGGACTCGAAGATGTCCGGATAGAGCGAGCTGTCGGGGTTCTTGGTCAGCGTCACCATGCTGCCGTCGCGCTTGGTGATGGTCAGGCCGTTCAGCTTGTTTCGGTCGAAGACGATGACCTCCGTGTCCGGGAAGGCGAGTTTGCAGCTCGAGGCCCCGTTCGGACAGGTCTGTTGGGCGAACTGTTTGGTCACCCCTCCCTTCTGGAAGATGGCATGAACAATGTCCACGTGGTTCTTGTCCTGGTAGGGACAGCCCGAGTACTTGCCCTTCACTCCCGGACAGAAGTCGGTGGCGCTGTCGCTGAATGTCTGCGGAGACTCAGTGTTGTTGATTGAGGACTTGTCCACTGAGAAGAAGGTGACGGAGAAGTCGCCCGCCGGTACCGGGACGGTCGTCGTGCAGACTCCGGTCGCCGGACAGGTGAAGACCTGCTGGTCGCCGCCGTTCACCGCGAAGGTGATCTTGCTGCAAGGGGCGTTGGTTGCGAGCGGATCGGGTGTGCAGGTCAGGATGACTGAGTCGATCAACCCGTCGCCGTCAGAATCGGCGCTCTGGGCACTGGTGGTCGGCGGGACGTCGTTGGCCGTGCCGCTGAAGGTCTGCGGAGATTCCGTGTTGTTGATCGAGGACTTGTCCACCGAGAAGAAGGTGACGGAGAAGTCGCCCGCCGGCACCGGGACGGTCGTCGTGCAGACTCCGGTCGCCGGACAGGTGAAGGTGCTCTGTCCGCCGCCGTTCAGCGAGTAGGTGATGTGGTCGCAGGGCGCGTTGGTCGCCTGCGGATTGGGCGTACAGGTCAGGATGAACGAGTCGATAGGCCCGTCGCCGTCAGAGTCGGCGCTTTTGGCGCTGGTGGTCGGCGGGACGTCGGCCCCGACCGTCTTGGAGAACTTCGCCGAGGTGTCACCCGAGTTGCTCGTCGCCGTGGCGGTCACGGTGTGCGTCCCGGGATCCGTGGGGAGCGCGATGTTCTGGGTCGTACAGGAAGCGGGCTGGCTCGTGCAGTCGAAGACCGGCTGTACGGTACCATCAATGCTGTAGCTGATCGTCTTGCAGCCGCCCTGGGAGCCGGTGCCTGCCGTGCAGGTGAAGGTGACAGCCTCGGGGGCTCCGTCGTTGTCGCCATCAATGAAGTTGGCGGTCAAGCTGGGCACATTGCACGTATTGGTCTTGTCGCTGGGGCACGGATCGACCTTAATACCCCCGAAAACGCTGATGGTGTTCGATTGATTGCCCGCCACATCCTTGACAAAGAGGGTGACTGTAGCCGGTTGAGGCGGGGGCAATATCAGGACTCTGTGCTGACAGAAGCTGCTTCCACTGCAGGTGAATGTCTGCACGGGGCCCCCGTTTACGGTGTAGTCGAGCTCGGCACAGCCGCTCCCGCCATCCGAACAGTCGAAGTCCGCGCCGTCGTAGAAGCCGTCGCCGTCGCTGTCCGGCAAGCCGATCGACGGGGTCGGCGGCGTGGTGTCGCTCGCGGCATGGGCGATGCTTGTCGTCGGCAGGATGCCCATGATGTTCAGTACAAGGACCATCGTTGCGGCTACCGCTATTTTATTTTTCTTCATAGCTATTGAGCATTAAATGATGAATGAAATTTTTGCGTATTTTGAATGCCGAGTATAAAAAATCCCCTGCCGGCGATCATCGCCTTTCGTGCGGGGGAGAGGGAAAGAAAAGAGTAGGGATTCTTTTCATATATAAATAATTTTACCATTTTTCTCCCCCCTGCGCAATAGTGAACTTGGGGTCAAGTAGGGGCTTGAAAAGAAAACGCTGTTCCTTTATGATGGTCGCACGTTTTCATGGGTCCGTGGTGTAGCCCGGTTAACACGTCTCCCTGTCACGGAGAAGATCGAGGGTTCAAATCCCTTCGGACCCGCCACGAAAGGTACCGCTTAACCGAGCGGTATTTTTCGTGGTCACTAGCAAAGTGAGAACTTTGGTACAATAATTATCATATGAATAAAAAAGGAATCGCCACGGGAGTGGCGCATACGGTACCAGCGGATTTGCGGAAAGCATTAGCCTCTGATCCCAAGGCGCTTGTAAAATGGAACGATCTTACGCCGCTCGCGCGCAATGAGTGGATTTGCTGGGTTACGTATGTTAAGGGGCTGGAAACGAGACGCGAACATGTCAAGCGAGTCGTCTCTGAATTGAAAGAAGGCATACGCCGTCCTTGTTGCTGGATTGGTTGTATTCATCGTGCCGATAAACTGATGAGCCCTTCGGTGCAATGGGCGCTCGGCAAAAAATCCAAATCAAAATAAATGAGCCTCGGAGTTCTCACGTCGCACCCGATGCCCCGCCAGAAAAAGATGCTCACCCGGTGGGTATCTTTTTCTGTTTGGATGCCGCGGGTCGAACGCTTGCGCGGACAGCCGAAAGTGGCTAGAGTTGGCGAGGTCCTTTTCAAGGAGGCGGCCGAATGAGCGACGACATCTTTAATCCCCACCCCGAAATCGCGGAATTGCTCGGTGAAACCAAATCCCAGATTTCCCCCGCGGATCTGCCCGACGCGCTTCCTGCCGACTTTCCGCGAGAGAAATACCCCTTGCCGTGGCGCGTCGCCGGTCATCGCGGGAATGGCCACGTTGACGTCGAGGCCGCGAACGGCGCGTACGTCGCGCACATCTACTGTTGGGATGACGCGGATGACGAATGCCTGAAACGCAAACTCGCATCCATCAACGCGTCCGTCTGACATTCTCCCCCCTGTCCAACGGCAGAAAGGAGGCCTGACGATGTCCTTCCGAAGATTTTTCCATGCGGTGCGCCAGGTGCGCGGACGGATGCGCGCGTCGGATTCGACCGTGGAGTACGACCGCGGCGTCGTCAAGGCGGCGGGGACGCTGCTCGGACTGTCGAGCCGTGAGCTGACCGATGCGCTCCGCGCGCTCGCGAAAGACGACCCGGACGGCGTCCGTTGCCGCGATTTCAACGTCGTGGGTCAGCTGAACGACGAAACGCGCCGCGCCGCGACCGGCATCGACGCGTGCATCGAAGCGATGCTCGACGTCTGGAACGTGACCGATCGCGCCGGACGCGACGACTTCATCGTCGATCCGTTCGGGATCCGGCACGGCTTCGCGTCGATTCCCGCCGACTACTTCGTCGGTTTCATCGCCGCGCGGACCGGGCTTCCCCGATCCGCCGCGCACCGATTCTGGCTCGCGTTCATCAACGTGCTGATCCGGCAGCCGACGCTGTTGCCGAACATCCGCGGCCGATGGATCGCGCCGAAGCCGCGCCTCGTCGGCATCCCGTCCCGCCGCATCCGATGATCCTCTGCGCCGCTGCGGGGGATTTTTCTTTTACGCGACGACGCGCACCTCCGCGAAATTCTTTTCGCCGGATTCGCCCGCGACCGCGACGATGCGGTCCCCTTTCGCGAGCAGCTTTTCTTTTTTCAAAAGTTTGATGCAGCCCTCCAGCAATTCTTCCGCGGATTTCCGCTTCGCGATCGCGCGCGGCGCGACGCTCCATGACAGTGCGAGCTGGTTGCGCACGCGTTCGCTCGGCGTCGCGGCGTAGATCGGAAGCTCGGCCCTGCAGCGGCTGACGAGACGCGCGCCCTCCCCTGTCGCGGACGCCGTCACGATCGCCTTCGCGCCGACGTCGACCGCGAGGATCGCCGCGATCACCGCGATCGCCTTCGCGCCGGTCTCGACCCCGTGCGGCCGCTCCGGCGGCGGCATGTCGTCGAAACTGGACGCCTCGGTTTCGATCACGATGCGCGCCATCGTTTCGACCGCCTCGACCGGATACTTTCCGCTCGCGCTCTCTCCGGACAGCATCACCGCGTCCGTATGATCGATCACCGCATTCGCGACGTCCGACACTTCGGCGCGCGTCGGCCGCGGATTCCTGATCATCGAATCGAGCATCTGCGTCGCGACGATCACCGGCTTCGCGGCGGCGAGGCATTTCCGGATGATCGTCTTCTGCGCGAGCGGGACGTCCTCGGCCGGCGTCTCGATGCCGAGGTCGCCGCGCGCCACCATGATCCCGTCCGCGGCCTCGATGATCTCGTCGATGTTCGCGAGCGCCTCGTGCTTCTCGATTTTCGCGATAATTTTCGGCACTTCGCCCTTACCCGCGCTTGCAATGATCCCGCGCAGCTCCTCGATGTCTCTCGCGCCGCGCACGAACGACAGCGCGATCCAATCCACGCCGTTCGCGACGCCGAACTTCGCGTCTTCGCGGTCCTTCGCCGTGATCGCGGGAATGGTGAGCGTCACCGTCGGCAGATTGAATCCTTTGTGCGACGTGAGCGTCCCGCCGACGACGACGCGGCAGGAGATGTCGCGCCCCGCAACCGCGGTCACCGCGACTTCGAGCAGCCCGTCGTCGAGCAAAATACGGTCGCCGGCGCGCACGTCTTCGTGCAGTTTTTCATAGGACACCGGGATCTTCGGCGCCGCGGCGGCGGGATCGGTCGAAAAAATGACGGTCGAATCTTTGACGAGCTCCACCCCCGCTTTCGGCAGTTCGCCGACGCGGATCTTCGGCCCCTGCAAATCCTGGAGGATCGCGATCGGTTCCCCCGTTTTTTTCGCGAGCGCGCGGATCAGCGCGACGAGCTTGCCGTGATCCTCGTACGTGCCGTGCGAAAAATTGAGACGCGCGACGTTCATCCCGGCGCGCGCCATCGCTTCGACGGTCGCGGCGTCATGCGACGACGGACCGAGCGTGCAGACGATTTTCGTGCGCTTCGAGGTCGGCATATGTTCACGCCGTCCGGCGTTTCCGCCCGGCGGCCTCTTTAACGAGCAATTTGTCGAGTTCGTGTTGGAACGTCTGAACGTCCGCGAACGCGCGATACACCGACGCGAACCGGATGTACGCGACGGTGTCGAACCTGTGGAGGTTCGCCATGACGATCTCGCCGATCTCCTCGCTCGAGATCTCATCTTTCTTCTTTTTTTGGATGTCGCGCTCGATCGCGCCGACGAGCGTTTTGAACTCTTCGGGATCGTGCGGCCGTTTCTCGAGCGCGCGGCGCAGCCCCGCTTCCAGTTTTTCGCGCGCGTACGGCTCGCGGCGGCCGTCCCGCTTCACGACGGCGAGATCGAGTATCTCGACCTCTTCGGTCGTCGAAAAACGGTAGGCGCACTCCATGCACTCGCGCCGGCGGCGGATCCCGATGCCGCCGGTCGCGATGCGCGAGTCGACCACTTTCGTATCCTCGAAATTACAGACCGGGCAGCGCATCGGAAAAATCCCCGGCTCACTGCATCTTCCGTCGGATGAACGCCGGGATTTCCAGATCCTCGTCGCCGGCGCCCGCGATTTCGAGCTGCGGTTCCTTCGCCGCGGAAACCGATCGCTTCACGAACGCCGTCTGTTCGGCGTCTTCCTCTTTCGTCAATTCGGGCTTCGTGCGCGCCGGGAATGGCGTGCGCGACGCGGCAGCCGGCGCCGGCGCCTCTTTCTTCAGGAAACGGCTTGTGTAGAATCCGGATTCCGCGGTGCGGCGTTCGCTGCGCGGCCGTTCGCCGCCGTCGAACCCGGTCGCGATCACGCAGATCTTCAATTCGTCTTTCAGCGTTTCATCGATCACCGCGCCGAAAATCACTTTGGCGTTCGCGTCGGCGTTCGCGGTGATCACTTTGGCGGCCTCCGATACTTCGTGCATGGAGAGGTTGGTGCCGCCGGTGACGGTGAACAGGATCCCCTTCGCGCCGTCGATCGCCACTTCGAGGAGCGGGCTCTCGATCGCGTGCTTTGCGGCTTCGATCGCGCGGTTCTCGCCGGACGAACGGCCGATCCCCATGAGCGCGGAACCGGTGTCGTTCATGATCGCTCGCACGTCGGCGAAATCGACGTTGATGAGGCCGGGGATCGTGATCAGTTCAGAGATCCCCTGCACCCCTTGGCGGAGCACGTCATCGACGGTTTCGAACGCGTCCAAGAGCGATGTCTTCTTGTCGATCAGCTGCAGCACGCGGTCGTTCGGAATGGAGATGATCGTGTCGACGTGGCTCGCGAGTTCGGCGTACGCCTTCTCCGCGACGTCGTGGCGCTGCGCGCCCTCGAACGAGAACGGCTTGGTGACGACCGCGACGGTGAGCGCGCCCGCGTCCTTCGCGACCTCCGCGATGATCGGCGCCGCGCCGCTGCCGGTGCCGCCGCCGAGGCCGCAGGTGATGAACACCATGTCCGCGCCTTTCATCGCGTCGCGGATCTCGTTCTGGCTCTCTTCCGCCGCCGCCCGGCCGACGTCCGGATTCATCCCGGCGCCGAGGCCGCGAGTGACGCTCTTGCCGAGATGCACCTTCGTCGACGCCTGCGAATAGTGCAGCGCCTGCACGTCGGTGTTCGCGGCGATGAACTCGACCCCTTTGATCTTCGACTTGATCATCCGGTTGACGGCGGATCCGCCGCTGCCGCCGACGCCGATCACTTTAATTTTCGCGAACGTTTCGATCGCCGGCTTCACTTCGGCCATACGTGTTTGAAATTGAATGGAGAGTTACGCTTCTTCAAGCGTAGGCGATGAAGGCACCGGTTGTCAATAAAAAAATGCACAACTGAACAAAAAAAGTGCTCGCAAACAAAAAACCGCCCGAGGGCGGTGTCTGTCGTTATGGCACCATCGCGCCGATCCATTTCTTCAATTGCTTCGCCACTTTCTCGACCGGCGCTTTGCCGAACGACAGTCCGCGTCGCTTCGGCGCTTCCGGCATCTCCGCGATCCCCCATTGCACGAGGCCGATCGCGGTCGCAAACGAAAGGTCGTTCACGCGGTCGGTGATGCTCGTGACCCCGATCGGATAACCGAGCGACGCGGGAAGACGAAGTTTCTGCTTGGCGAGCTCCACGATGCCGGGGATTTTCGCCCCGCCGCCCGTGAGAATGACGCCGGCCGGGAGATGGCCGCTCCTGCCGATCTTCTTCAATTCCTTGTCGATCTTCTCGAAAATCTCCTCAAGCCGCGCCTGCACGATGTCGCAGACGTACCGGCGCTGGACGAATTCGTCCCCGTCGCCGCCAAGTTCCCGGAGATTGATTTCATCTTTCTTGCCGAATTCCTTTCCTGACGCGGCGGCGTACTGCACCTTCACCCGTTCCGCGATATCAATGGACGTGCGCAGGCCGATCGCGATGTCCGACGTGATGTGGTCCGAACCGATCGGGAGCGCCGCCATGTGCAGGATGTCGCCCTGTTCGAACACCACGAGGTTGGTCGTGGAGCCGCCGATGTTCGCGATCGCGACGCCGAGCTCCTTCTGCCGGTCGGTCGCGACGACTTCCGACGTCGCGAGCACGCCGAGCACCAGCCGTTCGATGTTCGCGCCGGTGCGGTAGACGCATTTGGTGAGATTCTTGATGTGCGACGACAGCCCCTGGATGATTTGCGCGTCGACTTCGAGTCGGATCCCGTTCATGCCGACGGGATCTTTGATCCCCTTCTGGCTGTCGACCGTGAACGTCTTCGGAATCACGTGGATGATTTCGTAATTGACCGGCGTCGCGACGGTCTGCGCGGCGTCGACGGCGCGCTCCACGTCATCTTCGCGGATCTCTCCGTCGGCGCGGGAGACCGCGATCACCCCCTTGCTCTCGAGCAGTGCGACGTTCGATCCCGATATCGCGACCCATGCGCTCCCGACCTGCGCGCCGGTCATCCGTTCCACTTTTTCGATGCACGACGACACCGAGGACACCGCGTCCTCGATCGAATTGATCACGCCGCGGTTGATCCCTTCGGACGCGACCTCGGCGGCACCGATGATGTGCACCTGCTCTTTGTCGCCGGACGGCAAACGCTGCCCCACCGCGATCCTCACCGCGGTCGAACCGATATCGATTCCTGCGAACAACGCGTCGTCAGTCATAGAAGTCAGCCACGGAAAAGTGTGGCGAAGTACGGCCAAAAGATCAAGACGCCGATCAAAACCGCGCCGAACGACGCGACGAGCACCGTGCCCGCCATGATGTCTTTGATCTCTTCGACGTAATGGTGGATCCTCGGCTTGAGGATATCGACCATCCGTTCAAAAATGCTGTTCATCAACTCTAACACGAGCACGAGCACAATCGCAAGCGCGAGCAGCGCCTTTTCGATGATGCGGAGATGCAGCGCGAACATCAACGCCGCGACCGCCGCGGCGGCGAGCAGTTGGAGGCGGAAACTCTGCTCTTCCCTCGCCACACGGATCACCCCTTTTGCGGCGTAGCCGAAACTTTTTATCATTTTCTTGAAATCAAACATATCAGAGAATTCGCGCGCGGATCAGGATGTCGTGCTGGAGCCCGAACATCTCCCGTTCGTCGCGAACCGTTTCGTGGTCGTACCCGAGCAGGTGGAGCGTGCCGTGGACGACCATGAGCGCGAACTCGTCGCGCGCCGGACGGCCGACCGCGCGCGCCTGTCGGCGCACCTGCGGGAGCGAGATCGCGATGTCCCCGAGCGGACGGACGCGGAGGGCGGCGGACGGAAGAATGAAATCGCGCCGATCCCCCGTGGCGAATGACAGCACGTCGGTCACCTTGTTTTTCCCGCGGTACCGGCGGTTGAGCGCGCGGATCTCCGCGTCCCCGACGACGCGGACGGCGATCGACGCGACGGCGCGGAATTTCACGCGCCGGCATGTCAGGTTGACGAGCACGGCGACGAGCCGCCGCGTGACGCCCGGCGGCAACGGTCCGGCGCAATCGACGGCGATGCGCATACCTACTTCGCCATCACCAGACTCTGAATCATCATCCGGAACGTGGCGCGGAAGCGAAGCTCGGTCTGGGATCCGAGATTGTACGAGACGACGAATACTTTGTCGCCGCCGTTCACGTAGGCGGTCATCCGGTCAGGACTGAGCACGGCATCGTATCCCTGCTTCGTCGTGAACGGTTCGACCTGCGAGACGGTGACGCCGGGTGCCTGCGCGAGGTACCAATCCATCAGGGATTGCGATCGCTCCTTCGGCTGGACGAGCACTTCGACGAACTCGCCGGAGCTCGCGGTGAACAGCGTCTGTTTGTCGGATTCGCCCGCGATCCATGCGGCGGGACGATAGATCGCGTAGCCGAGCGCGGCGTTCGAGTACGTCGCAATTCCAGGATTGTCCTTGAGCATCGCGGGCGACGGTTTCGCGGGGTCGTACAGATTGAGCGTTTCGTTCAGGTCGACGAAGCCGTCGCGGTCGGTGTCGGGATTGTACGGATTCGTGCCGTAAATCTGCGTCTCCTCGACGTCGGTGAGACCGTCGCTGTCGGAGTCGGCGCTCGATGTCGGCGCCGCCGGAGTGCAATCCGCCGGACAGGAATCCGTGCTCTCGGTCGCATCGCACTTGCCGTCGCCGCAGACAACCGCGGGAACAGGAGTGGGTGCAGGCGCGGGCGCGGGACAATCCGCAGGACAGCCGGCGTAGGTTTCAGTCGCATCGCATTTGGTGTCGCCGCATACCGGGAGCGATGCGCAGTCCGCCGGACAGGAATCCGCGCTCTCGGTCGCGTCGCATTTGGTGTCGCCGCACACCGCCGCGGGCGGCTGCTGCGCGCGATTGCCGAAGACGAAGAAATAACCGCCGGCAGCCGCGGCGACGAGCAGGAGGAGCGCGATGATCATCGGCGCGGCGCTCCGTTTTTTCGGCGGCTTCGGCAGCGCGGTGACGCCGGGGGGCGTCGATGGCGGCATCGACGCGACTTTTTTCTTCAGCGCGGCGCCGTAAAATTTCTCCGGGATGACGTGGATCACCGGCTCGGCCGCAGACGGCACGGCCGGTTGCGCGCTCGCGGGCTTATCGAGTTCGGTGGGCGTCGGCATAACGAAAACGGTCGGTTACGGCTGTGACGGCACGTTGAACAGTTTCCCCGGACCGTTCGGGTTGTAACCGCTCTTCACCTCCTGGCCATCGGTGTACCCGTCGCCATCAGTGTCGGGATTCAGCGGATTGGTGTGATAAATTTTGACCTCTTCGTAATCGGTCAGGCCATCGTGGTCGGTGTCCGGGTTCTGCGGATCGGTACCGAGCGACGCTTCTTCGTCATCCGACAAGCCGTCGCCATCGGAATCGACCGGAGGCGTCGTCACCTCCGCGGGCTGATTCACCGGCGGCTGATTCACCGGCGGCTGATTGACCGGCTGCTCCTCCACGGGCTGGTTCACCGGCGGCTGTTCGGTCTGTTGCGGCTGGTTAGTCACGGTTGGCGCGGGGGTCGTCCTGAAAAACAAAACGTATGCGCCGCCGCCGAGTCCGGCGATCACAAGTACGATGAGCGCGAACAGCAGCTTCGGCGGTCCGTGCTTCACCACCGTCGGCGCGGACGGCGCGGGTCTCGCGGCAGGGAGCGGTTGGCCCGCTGCGGGAGGCGGGGGCGGGGTCCGCACAGGCGCGGCCGGCGGTTGCTGCGCACCGGCACCCTTATCGACGTCCGCAAAAATGTCTAACGGCTCTTTTGTGTCTTCGAACATATATAAGACATTATATCAAATGTTGATCGTCATTAGAAGCAGAAACACTTATTTTGGGTCGTATCACAGTACGGCGAGCAATTATTGGCGGTGCCGAATGAGGCGCAATCGGATTGCTGCGTACAGCTCCCAGGCGATGGAGCCGGCGGAGGAGGTGGGGACGGAGGAAGCTGGGTCGGCGTCGGATCACAGGTATCCCCGATACCATCACCGTCGCTATCATGCGTCGGATCGTTCAGGCACGGATGCATGTTCGAATTGGGGCACGCCAGGTAACAGAACCAGCAGCTCGGACCGCCCGATTGATTGAGCGCCGCATACCTGTCGTACGTCCAGATATCGTAGGGATTGTTGCCGACGCAGATCCATTTGTCGGAAGAGAACGTCGGACCGTTGATATCGCACTGTTCCGGACCCGGCGGCGAGTACGCGCCGTCTTGCACGATCTTGTCGCCGCAGAAGCCGCCGGACACCGCCGCCACTTTGCAGGTCGCCGTGCAGTACGAGCAGTCCTTGCCGTACGCCGGCACGCACGCGGTGCCGTTCGAAGCGCCGAGATCGCACTCTTCGCCGGCGTCTACGTGACCGTCCCCGCAGCGCGCCGGGACTGCCGCAACCGCGCCGCTCAATTGCCATGAAGCCCATGTGCAGGCGGCCGCGTCATCGGTCGTCGTTGCGGGGTTGTTCGAATTGCACTGCCGCACATACTGCTGCGGAGCCGGTGCGACCTTGCATGTCTTCGACGTCGGGCAGTCGGCGTTGCTGTTGCATGGCGAGTTCGCTGTGTCATTGCAATACCCTTTCGATGTCTGCGATCCGCCATCGCACTGCTCGTTGCCGTTCACGACGCCGTCGCCGCAGCGCGGACCGGCGCCGCTGCAATCCCATGCGCAGGACGGCGCGTTCGCGATCGTGGCGGATATCCACGCCTGGCCGGACGTCGCGAGCACGCCGTTCTTCGCGTATTGGCCGTTCCCCGCGCTGATGTCGCATTTTTCCGGCGGCTGGATCGTGCCGTCGCCGCATCTCGCCGACGTCGCGGTGCATGTGCTGTTGCAATGGCCGTACGTGCCGTTCAAACTGCCGTCGTCGCACGCTTCTGGCGATTGCACGACGCCGTCGCCGCATTTCCCGCCTTCGCAGACGGCGCCGGGCGCGTTCACCCAGCCGTTGCACGTCTGGTTGCATTCCTGGAGGATCGCTCCTGTCCGGCCGTTCGCGCTGCAACTCGCGCTCCGCGTCTGTCCGAGTTCGCACGTCTCTTGCGGACCGAGCGCGCCGTCGCCACAGCGGCCGCCTGTGCCGACCGTCTGTCCGGTGCACGTCCTCGGCACGACGTTCACGCCCCCGATCGTCAATTTGCCGTCCACGTAATTGCAGGAAGATGATGCCGCGTTCCACGCACAATTATTCGGATCAAACCCCGCCGCGTTCCCTGCCGTGCAGGAGCTTTGGGTCGTGTAGTCGATGCAGGTCGTCCCCTGCCAATGAACGCCTGACGGATGGAATTCGAGGTCGTTCGACAGCGCGAAGTCGAGGTCGCCCACGCTGTAATACTGATAGACATGGGAATCGACCGGACACTGGTACAGGCGCGCGGCGGCGTTCCAGCACGTCTTCGGGTCGTACGGACTCGGGCAGATGCCGTGGAGGTTGAGCGGATCGGACGGCAGCTCGGCGCCGATCGCGGACGAGAGCGTATCGTTCCACGACGACCACGCGCTGTTCGTCTGGCCGGCGATGAACGTGCCGGACGAAAGTTTCGGATAGCCGCCGTTCGAGGATTTCTTGGCGATAAGCGCCGCGCGCAGATGCTGGAGGTCGGCGAGGCGGCGGACGTCGCGCACCAGTTTCGTTTTGAAATCGCCGCAGACGTATCCCGCGTGACCGGCGACCGGCGCGCCCTGCGGATCGACGCGGCAATCGACGTCGCGCGTGCACGTCGCGGGCACGAACGGGGTATCACTCGCGGGCTGGAGCACGCCGTTCGCGTCGAAACAGGCATGGACGTCATCCACGGGAGCGACGTTCTTCACGGCGTACATGAATCCGAAACGCTGGAGCAGCTGGCTGAAGACGGCGACCGTTTCCGGCGCGGCGTTGTCGTTGTAGGACAGCGTGTTCGCATTCGTGTAGAGCGTCGCGGGTTGGAACGCGGGACTCGCCGCGGCGTTCACGTACACCGTCCGGCCTTCTTTCAACGCGTCGAATCCGTCGACCGCCCCGCCGGTCGGCGAACCGCGGAACCCCTTCTCCGCGTACCAATCGGCGATCCCGAGATGCGCGGTGTTCGCGGAGATACGCAGACCGATCGCGTCTTTCGTCCATACGCCCGACCCCGGCGCGACGCTCGCGTCGTAGGTGAACAAGTATTCCTTGAAAATGTCGCGGCCCGGGTGGATGACGACTGGCGTTTCGTCGAGCGCGGGAAGCACCGCCGTCGCGTCGCCCGCGGTCGCGCCGTCGCGGCAGTAACTGAACTGAAGCCGCGTGTCTTTATCATAGAACGGAAACCAGGATCGCTGGGTCGGCGTGCACGCATAGGTCGTCGCCGTATCCCATGGCAACGTCATGCTTCCGGAATCGGGACAGACTTGGGTCTGCGGCCACGGATTGTTGCAGAGCAGCACGGTCGCGCGCGCGATGCCGATGAACGTCCCGGCATTCGGCGCGCCAAGCGTCGCGTTCGCGTAGACGATCGAGTCGCCATTGCCCGGCTTGTAGGTGTCGGTGGACTTGCTGCCGCGGACGCGGACGTTTGCCGCTTCGGTCTGCGCGCCGGTCGTCGCGAGCACCGGTTCGAGAACGATCGGGTCGACGGCCGCTTCCCCGTCGGCATGGGAAAGCCATGACCATGTCCACGGATACTCGGCGGTCGGAACGATCTGCGCGTCGCCTTTGGTCAACGCCTGCGCCGCGAAACTGTTCGTATCGTTGACGCTTTGGAGCATGATCGACGGCGGGAGCACGGCGATGCGATCGATGGCGCAGATGATCGTGCCGGTCGTAAAGTCGAACCCGTAGCCGTTCGACGCGATATGCACGCCGTCCGCGGATTTCGCGCCGGGGAGGAACTCCACGCGGATCGCCGCGCTCGCCGGGAGCGCGTCCTTCACCGTGACGCGCGTCACCGAAACGTCGCCGACGTCGGTGGTCGTCACCGTCCCTTGGACGCTGCAATACGTATTCTGCGCCCCGAACACCGGCGACACGATCGCATCGAGCCACGATCGCACCGCCTGCCAGATCCTGCCGATCACGGTGTGCGGGACGTCGGCTGACGGCGACGGACCTGCCGCGATGAACGACGTCGATCCTGCCGGACAGCCGCCCGCGCTCTGTACGCCGACGAGCACGTTTTGGGTGACGGACGCGCTGTCCATTTTCGCGCTCCAAGTGACGGAGATCTCGGTATTGCGACAGACGTTGTTACCGGCGGGATACGACTGCAGGACGGTCGGGCGGTTCTCGCAGCAGCCGTTGTCCGCGCACGCGAGGTCGATGCCGGCCTGATCGAAGCTTGCGCAGAACGAATCCTGCGCGCCAGCCGGTTTGGTCTTACATGTGCATGACAGCGTCACGTGCGCGCGGCCGGCGTCCTGATCTTTCACGCCGCCGGTCACCGCTTTCACGGTGCTGACGTTGCCGCTGGATGACGTCGCGTTGAATCCGCTCTGGATCGCGCTCTGCGTCACCTGGACCGAATCGATCAGCCCGTCCGGCGATACCCCCTGCTCGCAATCCTGCCGCTCTCCCCAGCCGGCGATGCCGTCGCCGCAGAACGACGGATGCGCGTAGAACGACGACGATCCTTTGAGGACGCAATGGTCGGTGCAGTATCCCTGCGCCAGACCGCCGTTCTCGCAGATCCCATCTTCGCCTTTGTCCACGACGCCGTTGCCGCAGCAATTTTGCTGCCCGGATGACGTGCACGCCGGTTCGCCGATCTTGAGACAGGTCGTCGGATCGCAGCCATACGCCGCCGGTCCGGCCGGCCCTTCGCACGACGAATCCTCACCCGGTTCGACGACGGCGTTG
>CAZAPV010000022.1:0-5855 GCA_964487195.1 uncultured Gammaproteobacteria bacterium
CTTTTAAGCCGCTGGTCCCGGGTTCGATCCCCGGCCGACCCACCAGAAAAAGACCGTCCCCGCGACGGACTTTTTCTTTTTACCATCCATTGACAAACGCCGTTTTTTGTGCGACCGTTGCGGTAACGGTCTTTGAAAAGGAGAGAGCGATGGAAACAGCCGAAGACCCTTGCGAAGAGGAGCGGTTCGTCACGAGCGACATGCACCTCTCGGAAGGGATGGTGATCCGCGCTCGCGCGAACGTTTCGTTCATCGGAAAACTGCGGCAATTCATCACGCGCGACGGCGGCCGGTCGGCAGAGCGGCCGTTCGTGCAGATCGTAAATCCGCTCGAGGATTTTCCGCATGACGAGGCGTACGCCGCGTTCGTCGCCGCCGCGCTCGCGAAGTACGGCGACGCGTCGAAAGTGGCGTTCGTCCTGATGGGCGATTGTTTCGATCCGCTCGCGGTGACCTGGCGCGGACAGTCCGCCGATCCGCCGTTCGAGGCGGTCGGCGTCCACAAGATGCGCAAGATCATCCGGGCGCACGCGCTGTTCTTCGACACGCTCGCGGATATCGTGCGGCGCCCCAACGCGACGCTCGAGATCTTTACGGGCAACCACGACCTGTTCCTGGTGTGGCCGAAGGTGCAGCGCGAGATCGTCCGGCGCGTCGCCGGCGGCGATCCGGCGCTCGCCGCCAAGATTGAGTTCGTCGATCATCGCTGTGGCTTCCAAAAACTTCACCGCGGCGTGCTGTACGATCACGGGATGAACGCGGAGCCGCAGAACACGATCGATCCGAAGAACGTCATCCGCAAGGTGAAGTTCGGCAGGAACCGGCACCGGCAGGTGCTGGTCGTTCCCCCGGGATCGCACATGACGGTGAACGTCGTGAACCGCATCAAGCTGCGCAACCGGCTCGTCGGCCGGCTGTCCAAGCCGAGCGACGTCTGGAAGCAGGCGGCAGTGCGGATGTGGGGCTGGGTGTTCCAGACGGCGTTCGCGCTGCTCCGGTTCGTCACCTTCTGGGTGATCCCCGGAAAAGTGGGACTCGCGGTCACGCTGCGCGCGGTGCGTTCCACGATCGTGGACGAATCCGTCGACCGTTATGCCGAAAAGCTGCTGCACGGCACGCCGGACATCCACGCGGTGGTGCTCGGCCATTCGCACGAATGGCGGCAAGTATCGCGGCCCGAGGGCACGTACGTGAACACCGGCACCTGGGCTCGGATGTACGAGCTGGTGTATCCGAAGTTCGCGCAGACGTGGAAACGGTTCCGGCGCGTGGAAACGGCGTGGCGCACGCTGGTTCATTTTTTCCAGACCGGGGAACTGCCGTTCACGAAGCGTTTCGCGTCGGTCGTCGGTTTCGCCGGCATCGTCGCCGCGCTCACCGCGCTCCTGCTCGTGACGCCCGCGAAGCACGACTGGCGCGTGTGGCTCTACCCGCTCGTCCAGTTCAAAGTGCCGATCGGGATCATGCTCGCGTTCGTGGTGTGCGGGGGACTGCTCCGCGTCGTCTCTCTCCACCCCACGGTGGCTGACGCGCGCAAACTCACGTTCGCCCATATCAGGCACTTCCGGGACGGCGGCACTCATGTCGCGGTCAAGGAGTTCATTCCGGAAGAGAACGCGATTCGAAACTGCATTTGATCCCCCGTAGCTCGCAAGAGCGTAGGGGGATTTTTTTCATCTTGAAAAAACCCGTCGATTCGGCGATACTCGGGGTACCTATGGATTCGATCGAACTGTTCAACGGCAAACGTGTCACCGTCATGGGGCTCGGGCTCCACGGAGGCGGCGTCGGCGTCGCGACGTGGCTGCTTCGCCACGGCGCGCGCGTCACGGTGACCGATCTCAAGGACGCCGCCGCGCTCGCGCCGTCGATCGCCGCGCTCGACCGCGTGCGCGCCTCCACGCCGGTCCGTTACGTGCTCGGCCGGCACGATGAGAAGGATTTCGTGGACGCGGAGATGGTGATCCAGAATCCGGGCGTGCCGCGGGAACATCCGCTTCTCGCCCTCGCGGCCGCGAACGGCGTTCCGATCGAAACAGACATCGGGATCTTCTTCCGTCTCTGCCCGTTTCCGATCGCGGCGGTCACCGGCACGCGCGGGAAAACGACGACGACGATGCTGCTCGCCGCGATTTGCACGGCGCACGATCCGCGAATCGTGGTCGGCGGCAACATTCGCGTCTCGCCGCTCGATCAGCTCGACCGCCTGCTCGCGCTCGCGAAGAAGGGGAGCAGCGCCCCGCCGATCGTGCTCGAACTGTCGTCGTGGCAGCTCGAAGGTCTCGCCAGCCACCGGATCAGTCCGCACGTCGCGGTGATGACGAATATTCTCGAAGATCATCTCAACCGGTACCGCGACATGGACGATTACGCGGCCGCGAAAGAGACGATCGTGAAATTTCAGAAGAAGGGCGATGCGGCGATTTTCAATTACGACAACGCCCGTACGAAGTCGATCGGCGAAAAGAAATCCGACGCGAAACGGTTCTGGATTTCGATGAAACCGCAGCACGGCGATGGCTGCTACCGTTCGGGATCGCGGATCGTCGTCAAGGATGGCGGAAAAATCGTTCCGATCATGCCGGTGTCGGCGATCCGTCTTGCTGGCCGCCATAACCTCGAAAACGTCCTCGCGGCGATCGCGGCGGCGTACGCGATCGGCGTTCCTGCAGCGACGATCGCCAAAGCGGTACGCGCGTTCCGCGGCGTGCCGTACCGGCAAGAGACGATCGCGGTCAAAAACGGCGTCCGCTACGTGAATGACACCACGGCGACGACCCCGGATGCGACGCTCGCCGCGTTCGCGGTGTTCGGCGGACGGCGCAAGCGGATTGTGCTCATCGCCGGCGGCGCGGATAAAGCGCTGCGCTTCGACGAATGGGCGAACGGAGTGAAAAAATACGTGAAGCGCGTCGTGTTTTTTCAGGGAACCGCGACCGCGAAGATGGAGGCCGCGCTCACGGCCGCGCGCGTTCCCGTACCGCGCAGCATCGTCACCTCCATGCGCGATGCCATCGCCGAGGCGCGTCGTCAGGCGCGGCGCGGCGACGTCGTGCTCCTTTCTCCCGGCTGCGCCAGCTTCGGACTGTTCGTCAACGAATTCGACCGAGGAGATCAATTCAACGCGGCGGTGAAAAAATCGCACTGATGCGAAACCGTCCCGCAGTACTACGGGACGGTTCGCGTCTTGTCCGCGAGCGGACGTTTCAGTTTTCTATTTTGATTTCATCGAACGCGATTTTCTGCGGCCCGCTCCCGTAGAACGAGTTATCCGTGAGCACGACGCTCCCGATCAGGTACATGTTGGTGGTCGCGGCGAGCTGCGTCCACTGGTCGTAGTACCGCGACTGGTCGACGAGCGCATTGATCTCGGAGACATGGTTGTAATTGACCGTGTACTCAGCGACCGCGGTGGCGTCTTTTCTCGGGATGAACGCGTAGGCGCGCGAGAGATAAGCGACCGGCGACGGATTCTGCCAGTAGCCGGCGTTTACGTAGCCGTATGTGCGGGTGACGTACGTCCATTGGAAGTGCGCCGGAACGCACCATGTTGCGATGTGGCCGCAATACCCTTCGTTCCAGTCGTAGTGCCAGTACGATGATGGCCCGGATGCCTGGAAGTATTTGCCGCCGTTCGCGAGTATCACGGTGCCCGAGGCGAGCGTCGGCGCCGCGGCCGCGCCCCACAGGATGGCGGAGACGAGCGCGGGGATGAGCAGTTTGCGCATACGTCAGTGCGTGGTAAGCGTGTTCGTGAAGCTCGCGATCGTGCCGTCCGCGAACAGCGCGATCTGGATGAACGGCGGCATGTCGGATTCTTTCGCCGGCCGCGAGAAATCATCCCAGCGGAAGAAGTACACCGCGCGGTTCTTGTTGTCCTCGAGCGGATGGAACGAGCTCCGGCGCGCCGCGAAGTCGGGGATCTGCGAGGCGGCGATGCCGATCGCGATCTCCCTCAGTCGTGCCACGGGGAGGCGGGCTTCCGGTCCAGTTTGGTGTGGCGTCGGATCGGCACCCGCGTCCGGACCCATTTGGACCAGAGCGTCGGCGGCAGGATCGATCCAGTATTCGTTTCCTCGATCGTCTGCATAAATTTCGATGTTCGCCCCGTCCATGTAAGGATTTCCGGACGTGGCGTGATACGTGAGCGCGAGCGAGTCGTCGTTGCGGAACGCGCGGATGGCGCGCAGCGCTTGCTGCCGCCGCTCCGGCGGCCTCGCGATGAGCGCGTCCGCGTCGCGGGCGGCGTCATCGTGGAGCGCGTCGATGCGCGTTTTCGAATCGCCGCAGAGCCGCGTTCCGCCGCGGCCGTCTTTTTCGACGCAGCCGGACGCGATCTCCTTTTGCGTCGCGCTGCGCAGATCGTCGAGCATCGCGCGGATCGTCGCGGAGACGGGGACCATACGCGGTTCCGCATGCGCGGCGATCGTGACCGCGGACCCGAGCGCGAGCGCCGCGGCGACGGCGAAGATCACCTTCGATGATCGCATAGCATGGAGTGAAGTGAGTTAGGAATATACATTCGACGAAGACCCATGGGTTACTGCGCGACCTTACGGAGGAACGAAAAAAGTGTCAAGAAAATGACACTTCAAGATTTCCCGTTTATTTTTTGAAGTTATCCACAGTTTTACTAAAAAACTGTCAGACAGTTTTCAGTTTTTATAAAAAGAAACCCCGGTCCAAGATCGGACCGGGGAGTGCGCGCCGCGTCTGGCGGCGACTTCGGCGTTATGCCGCGCGCGGACGGTGGATTCTCACCACCTCGATCCCGCGCGTCATCCCGGGGAGGTGCACCGAGAAACTGGTGCATCCGACCGAGGGTCGGACCGACCCGACGATGAGACGGGCCCTGCGACCCTTGACGCCGCGCGGAGCGTCGGTGCCGCCGTACTGGCGGAACAGCGCAGTGGCGCCGTCGTCCGGAGTGGTCGCCGGCGGCGGATGATACCCGTCGCGCTTGTTGACGACGGCGAGCACCTCCTCGTCCCGGAGCGCGTCCTCGGCGGCGAGGAGAACCTCCTCGGGGGACGGCGCCTTGTCGCGCGCGCCGGGCACGGAGAAAATTTGGCACCAATTCGAGATATCGATCATGACAGCCTCCTTGTTGGCTGGGTAGGAGAAATGAACGTGCAACTACTATAGCATATTCTGTCTATTTTGTCAATGATAACAGACAAATAAACGGAAGCTAATTGTAGCGAAAATAAAGCGCCCCCGGTCCAAGAATCGGACCAGGGGCACAGGAGCGCCGCAGATGAGACTACGCGGCGCCGCTCGCGAGCGCGAGGAGCGCTTTCGCCGGGTTCGCGGACTTGGCCGCGTCGGCGATCGCCCGCTTGCGTTCGATCTCCTTCCAGAAACCGCGCGGCTTCTTCATCTTCGCGTTGTTCGGCGAGATGTAGTAGCGGGCGGGGCCGATCACTTCGATCGAGCGATCGTGCGCGTGGCCGACGAAGACCTCGCGGATCGCCTGGACGCCCTCGTAGCGCTCTCGGCGCGTACGCACCTGACCGACCGCGAGCCACGTGTAGCTGTTGGTCTGATCGGCGTCGCCGGAACGCGTGTACTCGTCGAGATCGAGCTCGACCGTATCATCGTCCTCGCGGTCGATGAGCGTCGGGAGGGGAGCGCGGAACTTGCCGCTGCCGGTCCGGGTCCCGTAGAACTCCGGGTGGCAATCGTCGCCGTCCGAGCGCGGGTCCTCTTCGTTCTGCACGAACAGGTGGGCCAGGACGATATCGTTGGAAGAATCGAGGGACAGGAATCGGAGGGTGCTCATCGCATGTCTCCTTGTTGGGGGTAAAAGAACCGGTGAAACAGCCTTAACAAAAAGAACTATAGCATAAAATAAG
>CAZAPV010000022.1:5955-16540 GCA_964487195.1 uncultured Gammaproteobacteria bacterium
AGCAGACAGATTTTCGCTTTAATTTCCCTTATGGTATAGTCTGTTCGTTATGCAGCAGCCGATCGGCCATGAACGGACGATGCAGTTTTTAGCGCGCAGTCTGGAGCGCGGGACGCTCGCGCACGCGTACTTGTTCGTCGGACCGGAGCGCGTCGGCAAGATGACCGCCGCGCGCGCGTTCGCGGCGACGCTGCTCGGCACGGAAACGCTCGAAACGCATCCGGATTTTTTCGCGGTGGAACGCGGACACGATCCGAAGAGCGGAAAACTGCGCGGTGAGATCGTGCTCGCGCAGATCCACGCGCTGTGCGGAAAGCTCGCGCTCGGCGCGTTCATGAACGGATGGAAAGTGTGCGTGCTGGACGGCGCGCATCTGCTGAACACCGAATCGGCGAATGCGCTTTTGAAAACGCTCGAGGAACCGCACGACAAAACGCTGCTCATCCTGCTCGCGCCGGATGCGAGCGCCGTGCTCCCGACGATCCGGTCGCGCTGCCAGGTGCTGCGCCTCGGCCGCGTCCCGCGCGCGACGATCGCCGCCGCGCTCGAAACGCGCGGTGTGCCGGTGGACCGTGCGGATCTGTTGAGTCGGCTCGCCGACGGCCGACTCGGCGCGGCGTTCGCATTCGCCGCCGATCCCGCGGAGCTCCAGGAGATGGTCGCGCTGCGCGAGGCGCTGCTCCGGCTTCCGGGAATGCCGGTCGCCGACCGGTTGGCCACGGTGGAGAAATTTTTGCCGCAGAAAGCGTCGTTCCAGGAATCGGTGGATCGCAGCCGCGCGGTGATCGATCTCGCCGCGGAGCTGCTGCGCGATGCGCTGCTCGCGTCCCACGGCAGAGCGGAACGGGGGGTGCACGCGGACGTCCGCGAGCGCGTTATCGCGTGGGCGACCTCCGCATCGCCGCGCTCGCTCGCCGCGGCGGCCGAGGAGCTTTCGTACGGACGCCGCCTTCTCGACGACAACGTCAA
Source organism: uncultured Gammaproteobacteria bacterium (assembly GCA_964487195.1). Classification (GTDB taxonomy): domain Bacteria; phylum Patescibacteriota; class Patescibacteriia; order SG8-24; family SG8-24; genus CAZAPV01. The sequence goes on from CAZAPV010000022.1 coordinate 6,925, forward strand.
TCCGCGCGCCGTGCTCGGCGAGATCGCGCTCGCTTTTTAAGCGTGCTACAATGATCGTGATTCCTATGAAAAAATACGCACTCTCCGCGATTCTCGCACCGCTCCTGTTCGTCGGCGCCGGCTGCATCACGTTCAACGCAGGCGGTTCGTCCGGCGGCGGCGCGGACGGCGGCCTTTGGAAAACGGCCGACCGCGGCGATTCCTGGCAGCAGAAAGCGTCGGTTGCGACGACCACCGCCCAGAAACTTTCGATCGGCGACGTGAACGTCACGACCGTCGTGCAGGATCCCGAAGATCCGAAAGCGTTGTACATCGGCACGACCGACAACGGGATGTTCTACAGTTACGACGGCGGCGATTCCTGGCAGCAGAACGCGCAGGTCGGGCAGGGGCGCATCCCGTCGATCGCGATCAGCACCAAGAATAAATGCACGGTGTACGCCGCGATCGGGAATACGGTGATCAAGACGATCGACTGTTCGCGCACCTGGACCACGCCATACGTGGATTCGCGCAAGGATAAACTGACCACCTCGGTCGTCGTCGATTTCTACGATCCGCAGGTGGTATGGATCGCGAACAACGAAGGGGACGTGCTCCGGAGTGGCGACGGCGGCGTGTCGTGGACGAGCGTGCATTCGTTCCAGAACGGCGTACTGAAGATGGCGATGAGCGCGGCGGACAGCCGGCGGCTGTACGTCGGCACGAAGAACAACGGCGTCTGGCGCACCACGGACGGCGGCGCGACTTGGACCGATGTGAGCCAGAAGTACGCGCAATTTTCGGGGAGCCGCGATTTCCTGGACATCGCGCTCGGCGTCTCCAACCCCGCGGTCGTCATACTCGCGACCAAATACGGCCTGCTCCGCTCGACCGACGGCGGCGACAGCTGGGGCAAGATCGATCTGCTCACCCCGCCCGGCACGGCGCCGATCTATTCGGTGGCGGTCGATCCCAAAGATCCGGCGATGCTGTACTACGGCACCGCGACCGCGTTCTACCGCTCCCCGAACGGCGGTGCGAACTGGATCCCGAAGAAACTGCCGACCTCGCGCGCGGCGACCTCGCTCCTCGTTGACAGAATCAATTCTTCGGCGCTGTATATGGGGGTGACCAGATTCAAGTAACCCCTATGCCCGCGGATTTACTTTCCCGACACCAGCCGGAATTCCAAAAAGCGATCGACTATCTCAAAAACGACATCGCGGCGCTGCGCACCGGCCGTGCAAACCCCGCGATCGTGGAGAACGTCGCGGTCGAGGCGTACGACACGCGTACGCCGCTCTCCGGCCTCGCGTCGATCACCGTGCCGGACGCGCGGTCGATTCTGATTGAGCCGTGGGACAAGAGCATCCTCAAGAACATCGAGAAGGCGATCCAGGAGGCGAAGCTCGGATTGAATCCGGTGGTGCAGGGGACGCAGATCCGCGTCCCGCTTCCGGCGCTCACCGAAGAGGGAAGGCGCAACCTGATCAAAGTGTTGAGCGAGAAGCTGGAACACGCGCGCAAGAGCGTGCGCAACGTCCGCGACGCCGCCAAGGCGGAGATCGTGAAGGCGGAGAAAGAGAAGGGGATCGGCGAGGACGAGAAATACAAATTGCTCGAATCGCTCGACAAAACCGCCGCCGGGTTCAACGAACGGATCAAAAACGTCGGCGACGAGAAAGAAAAAGAGATCATGACGATGTAGGCAAGTAAGAAGGTTGAAACCGCCTTAAATAAGCGGTTTTTTGTTTGCTTAAGCTCATGTCAGGCAGTCTTGACAAATCTTTAAGGATGTGCTATAGTCCCAAGTTCTTTAAATACGACATGAAGTGCTCCCGAGAAGCGACATGGAGGGGGATCCCTGCATCGACCGGCTCTGCCTGAAGATGCAGGCGACGAGGAAATCAGTTATCGCCGGTTTCGACTGGCGGCAACCGATGGAGCCGTCACGGGCGCGGGCTTCCGCTTGCGGAATAACCCGCGTCTTCCGTCTCCAGTTCGCTGCTCGGGAGCATTTTCATAGACATTACCAAGGAGGAGTCATGGATCTTCAGGGACTGATCTTCGATCTCGAAACGACGCGCGAAGCGTTGTGCAAGGCGAGCCGTTTGAGAGTGGAGGCCGAGAGAACGATGCGCGCTTGCATCGAGGCCTTTGGGGAGATGGAGATGGACCCCGTTGCCGGAGAGATCGCGGCGATTCGTTCGGGCGCGGTCGCGGCATACGACGCCGCCCGTCGGACGGAGCGTCATCTGGAGTTGGAGCTGATCCAGGCAGCGAAAGCCGTCACCGCAGCGTCCGCCGCCGCCCGTTAGGGGCACCCATTTTCTTCACGCGCACCCGCGCGACAAAAGCCATCTGGCTCTGTCACGGGTGCGCTTTTGTTTACTTGAAATGCATGCGTCCACATGCGGGTGGTGCGGCTTTGGGGCCCCCGAAAGGGCGCAGCTCGCGCGAAAGCGCGACGAGCACTTGCGGGGTGAAAGCCGCGACAGGACCCGCATCATCCACGCGCAGATACCATTTCATAATAAGCTTGCCGAAGCATGGTTCGCATGTTACCGTATAAGCCATTATGCCCTCCGACCAGATGGAGAAAATCGTTGCGCTCGCCAAACGCCGCGGTTTTTTGTTTCCCGGCTCCGAAATTTACGGTGGCATCGGTTCCACATACGACTACGGTCCGCTCGGCGTGCTGCTCAAAAACAACGTTCGCCAGGCGTGGTGGAAGTCGGTGGTGCAGCAGCGCGATGACGTCGTCGGATTGGACGCGGCGATTTTGATGCATCCCAAGACGTGGGAGGCGTCCGGGCATCTCAAGGGATTCACCGATCCGCTCGTGGACTGCAAAAGCTGCAAGCGCCGGTTCCGCGCCGACCATCTGCTCGAAACGAAATCGCTCGAGATGAAAGGGCTGCGCGAGAAACAGCTTGACATCAAGGACGTCCGCTGCCCGGAGTGCGGCGGCGAACTTGGCGACGTACGGCAGTTCAATCTGATGTTCAAGACGTTCATGGGTCCGGTCGAGGACGCCGCCGCGACCGTCTATCTCCGTCCGGAAACCGCGCAGGGGATCTTCGTGAATTTCAAGAACGTACTCGACACCGCGCGCAAGAAGATTCCGTTCGGCATCGCGCAGACCGGCAAATCGTTCCGCAATGAGATCACGCCGGGCAATTTCATCTTCCGCACGCGCGAGTTCGAACAGATGGAGATGGAATATTTCGTGAAGCCGGGCACTGATGAGGAAGCGTTCGAGCAGTGGAAGGAGTTCATGATGGAATGGTTCGCCGGGCTCGGCGTGAAGCGCGATCATCTGCGCTTCTACGAGCACGCCAAAGAAAAACTGTCGCATTATTCGAAGCGCACCGTGGATCTGGAGTACGCGTTCCCGTGGGGATGGGCCGAGCTGTGGGGGTGCGCGAACCGCACCGATTTCGACCTCAAACAACACGCGAAAGCGAGCGGCGAGGATTTGAGTTACCGCGACGAAGCGAGCGGCGAAAAATACGTGCCGTACGTGATCGAGCCAGCGCTCGGCCTCGACCGCGCGGTGCTCGCGTTTTTGCTCGACGCGTACGAAGAGATCGAAGGCGGGCGCACGACGACCACCGAATCCGCGAAAGAAGTGGAAACGGTGCTCCGGTTCCATCCGTCGATCGCGCCGATCAAAGCGGCGGTGCTTCCATTGTCGAAGAAGGAACCGCTCACCGGAATCGCGAAAAAACTGCGCGCGCAGCTCGCCAAGCGCTGGATGACGCAGTATGACGAGGTCGCGTCGATCGGCCGACGGTACCGCCGGCAGGATGAGATCGGGACGCCGTACTGCGTCACCGTGGACTTCGATACCCCGAACGACAACGCTGTGACGGTGCGCAATCGCGACACGATGACGCAGGAACGGATCGCGCTCGCGGAAATCGAATCGTATCTTTCCGAAAAACTCGGTTGCTGATCCTTATGTCCTCTTTTAAAAAAATCACGCTCTCGAACGGAATCCGCGCCGTGCTCGTCCCGCATCGCGACACCGCCGCGGCGACGGTGCTCGCGCTCTACGAAGTCGGTTCGCGCTACGAGACGAAGAAACTGAACGGCGGCTCGCACTTCATCGAGCACATGATGTTCAAAGGGACCGAGCGCCGGCCGACCACGCTCGACATCTCGCGCGACCTCGACTCGGTCGGCGCGGATTACAACGCGTTCACCGACAAGGACCATACCGGCTACTACGTCAAACTGCAGGCGGCGCAGCTCCCGCTCGCGGTCGACATGCTCGAGGACATGCTGTACCACTCGGTCTATCGCGCGAAGGATCTGGAGTCGGAACGCAAGGTGGTACTCGAAGAGATCCACATGCGCGAGGACAATCCGATGATGTTCGTCGAGGAGATCATGGAAGAGGAGCTGTACCGCGGCTCCACGCTCGGCTGGCGGATCAGCGGGACGGACGAGACGATGAAGGGAATCCGGCGCGACGAACTGATGGCGTATCGCGACCGGTATTACGTGCCGCAGCGGACGGTGCTCGCCGTCGCCGGCAAATTCGACGAGGCCGAGGCGGTCGCGCTGCTCGAACAAAAATTCGGTTCCAAACCGGCGAAGAAGTCGCCGAAAAATTTCACGCCGTTCTCGGTCGCGGGCGCGGGGTATCGCGCGCCGCGCGTGCGCATCCGCGAGAAACAGACCGAACAGGTGCAGCTCGCGCTCGGTTTTCCCGCGTATTCGTACGACGATCCGCGGCTTCCCGCGATGAACGTCTTGAGCATCATCCTCGGCGGCACGATGAGTTCGCGGCTGTTCATGTCCGTGCGCGAAAAAGAAGGGCTGGCGTATTTCATCCATTCGTCCGCGAACGCGTCGCAGGACGTCGGCAATCTGACGATCCAGTCCGGTCTCGCCAAGGACAGGATCGACAAGGCGCTCGCGATCATCATGAAAGAGCTCGCCGGACTGAAGAAAAAGGACGTCACCGCCGAGGAGCTGCACCGCGCCAAAGAGTACGTGAAAGGGAAGATGATTTTGAACATGGAAGAATCGAGCCATCTCGCCGACTGGTACGGCCGGCAGGAGCTGCTCCGGAAGAAGATCATGACGCCGGAGCAGAAGATCGCGGAGATCATCGCGGTCACCTCGGACGATGTGCGCCGCGTCGCGAACGACGTGTTCCGGACCCAGCGCGCGACGATCGCGATCATCGGTCCGTACAAGGACGCCGCGCGGTTCGCGAAACACGCGGGCGCTCTCTCGGTATGACGACGTACCTCATCGCCAACTGGAAGATGCAGCTGAACGAATCCGAGAGCGAGGCGCTCGCGAAAGAGATCGTGCGGCTGTGGGCGGGCCAGGCGGTGAGCCGTCCGAACGTCGCGATGGCGCTCTGCCCGTCGCACATGGCGCTCCCGAGCGTCGCCGCGACGCTCAAAGGGACGCCGATCGCGCTCGGCGCGCAGGACGTTTTTTGGGAGGGGAAGGGCGCGTACACCGGCGAGATCTCGCCGGCAACGCTCAAGGAATTGGGATGCGAATACTGCATCGTCGGCCACTCCGAACGGCGGCAGCATCTCGGGGAGACCGACGCGATGGTGAACCGGAAGGCGCTCGCGCTGCTCGAGGCGGGGATCACGCCGATCGTCTGCGTCGGCGAAACGATGGAGGAACGGCGTGCCGGCACGCGAGACGCGGTGGTGATCGGCCAGGTGCGCGCCGCGCTTTCGGAGACGCGGCTCGTCGGCAATCGGAAACTGATCATCGCGTACGAACCGCGATGGGTGATCGGCACGGGGCAGGCGGTCGCGCCGTCCGACGCCGCGGAGATGCACGCGCTGATCCGTGCAACGCTTCATGAAATTTTTTCCGACGACGTCGTCGAGCAAAAGTGCGCGATCATCTACGGCGGCGCGGTGGACGAGAAGAACGTCGCCGGCTTCCTGGAGACCGAAGTGATTCACGGCGTGCTCGTCGGCGGCGCGTCGCTCAAAGCGAAAGAGTTCGTCGCGATGGCGGAACTCGCCGCGGACGCGAAGAAGTAGTATGTGGTTCTACGCGATCGCCGGCGTCGTCATTCTCGCGTGCGCGACCCTGCTCGCCGGGATCGCCGCGCGCAAATTCCCGCAGCTCTCGCTCATCGACACCGACGCGATCCCGAAAGAACGGGACGCGCAGAAAAAGAAAGAGATCATCAAGGACCGCGTCGACCGGATGGCGGTCGCGTGGGGCAAACGGATCCTCGCCGCGCTCGCGCCGATCGCCGGACGGATCCGCGAGGCGTTCCGCGCCAAGTACCGGACGATCCTCGATCTGGAGCGGCAGTATTTCCATCCGAAGCCGCTCTCCGCGGCCGAGCGGCGGGAGAAGATCGCGGCGCTGCTCGCCGCGGGCGCCGCGTCGGCGAAGTCGGGGGCGGTCGCGGACGCCGAGCGATCGTTCATCGACGTGATCACGCTGGACCGGAGGAACCGCGACGCGTACCATGCGCTCGGCGAGCTGTACCTCGACGCGAAGCGGTACGACCAGGCGAAAGAGACGATCACGTACCTTGTGAAAATGAGCCGCAAAGCGCGCGGCTGTATCCACGAAAACGGAAAATTCCGCGGGGAATGCCAGGCCGCGCCGGCGGTTCATGCCGAGTTTGCCGAACATTATCTCGACCTCGGCCTCGCCTGCCAGGCGCTCGATGAATTGTCCGAAGCGCGCCTCGCCTATGAACACGCGGTCGGATTCGCCCCGGCAAACCCCCGGTATCTTGATTTGCTGCTCGAGACGTGTATACTGGAAGGCGACAAAGAAAAGGCGCAGCACGTTTTTTGGCGGCTTCGCGAGGCGAACCCCGAGAATCAGAAGCTCGGCGCGATCAGCGAACGGATCGCCGCGATCCCCGACAACGTTCCTTCGACGAAACGCGCTCGACGCGCATCCACGCCGACGTAGCTCAGCTGGTAGAGCATCTCCATGGTAAGGAGAAGGTCACCGGTTCAATCCCGGTCGTCGGCTCCACAAAAAGGGGCAGGTACCGAAGCGGTCAAACGGGGCAGACTGTAAATCTGCTGGCTTACGCCTTCCTAGGTTCGAATCCTAGCCTGCCCACCACGCCGACGTAGCTCAGCTGGTAGAGCAGCGCTTTTGTAAAGCGTTGGTCGAGGGTTCGATTCCCCCCGTCGGCTCCACTAGACAAATATTCGTAAATGCGGTAGCGTCTCACCATTCACCAGAACCCTATGTCCCAAGACAATCTCATCAAGATGGAGTGCAGCGCGTGCCATCGGATCAACTATTACTCGCACAAGAACAAGAAGACGCTCAAGTCGCGTCTGGAGCTCAAGAAGTTCTGCGAGTGGTGCAAGAAGCACACGCCGCACAAGGAGACGAAATAAGAAAATTCCCTGCCGAATGGCGGGGATTTTCTTTTACTGTTTCCGGAGGTGGGCGAGCGACCAACCGAGGTCGGCGTCCGTTTTTTTGTGCGGATTGAAGATGTCGTTCGGGTCGAAGATCCGTTTCACTTCCTTGAACAGCGCGAAGACGTCGGCGCCGAACATCTGTGCGAGGTATGGGCCGCGCACCAGGCCGTCGTTGTGTTCGCCGGTCATCGAGCCGCCGTACGCGAACACGAGATCGTACACTTTTTTGGAAAGCTCGGGGATGATCCGGGCGGTCGCGGGGTCGCCGAGATCCATGAGCGGGATGATGTGGAAATTGCCGTCGCCCATATGGCCGACCAAGCTGAACATCAGCCCGTACGGTTTGAGGATCGCGTACAGTTTCGGCAGGAACTCGTCGAGCACCTCCGGCCGCACGCAGAAGTCGTCGATGAACGGCGCCGCGGCCTTCTTTTTGAAATGACGGCGCAGCAGATTGAAGCTCTCGCGACGCACCACCCAGTATTTCTTCGCTTCGGTTTCGGTTTTCGTAATGCGGAATTGTACGCCGAGTTTTGCGATGTCCGAGGCCGCCGACGCGATTTTGCGGTCCACTTCCGCTTCGGTCGCGCCGGTGAACTCCGCGAGCAGCACCAGTTTCGGCAGGCCGCCGGTGAGCACCATTCGGATTTCAGGGAGGAACTGCCACGCGAGCGCGAGGGCGTTCCGGTTGCCCATGTATTTCATGATGTCGCGGAAATACCGGAGCGCGAATTTCAGCGTGTAGTCGTCGTAGGACTCGAAGCTCTCCGGATCGTGCGCGCGCACCGCGGCGACGAGCGCGGGGAGATGCGCGAGCTCGCGCATGAAGATGACGAGCAGCTTCGAATGCGCGGCGGGCCGCACCAGGCGGTAGCGGATTTCGGTGATGATGCCGAGCGTCCCCTGCGAACCGACGAACAGCTTGGCGAGGTTGAACGTTTTTCCGTCCCAGACGTTCCAGAGCGCGTAGCCGGCGGAATTTTTTGACACCGTCGGTTTCGCCTCGGTGATCGCGGCGAAATTTTTCGTGATCAGATCGTCCATGCGGCGGTAGATGTCGCCCTCGAAATTCCGTTGCGCCATTTTTTCGTCGAGCTGCGCGCGATCGAGCGCGCCGAGCATGTACTCGTTGCCGTCGGCGAGCACGACGCGCAGGGTTTCGACGAAATTTTCCGTCTTGCCGTACCGCAGCGATTTTTCTCCGCCGGAACTGTTCGCCGCCATCCCGCCGACCGTGCAGATTTCGCGCGACGCCGGATAGCTCGGAAGCAGCCAGCCCTTGGCGAGCGTCACTTTCTCGAAGTCGCGGTAATAGACGCCGGGCTCGGTGACCGCATAGCCGTCGCCGACCTCGCGGATGCGCGTGAAGTACCGGGTGAAATCCATGATGATCGATTCGCCGAGCGTCCCGCCGGTCATGTCCGTGCCGGCCGAGCGCGGCGTGATCGCGACCCCCGGATGCGCGGCGGCGTACCGGACGACCGCCTTCACGTCGGCCGCGTCTTTCGGGAAGACGACGAGCGACGGCCGCACTTCGAAAATGCTCGCGTCGCGGCTTCGCGATGCGAGCGCGGCGTCGTCGTCGGCGACGTCGCCCTTGATCAGCGCGCGGATGTCATCCTTGAGCGGCATGCAGTCACGCAAGTCGTTGTTCGATGCGATCAACCCGGGATCGTACCACGATCAATTCCTGGTCAAACGTCTGTTGCTGATGCGCTAAGCCGTCAATGTGCGTCATCAGTCGGCTTTCGGTGTCGGCGAGTTCTTTTTTCGTCGCGACCTCCTCGTGCAAATACTGATCCATGCTGACCAGCTTTCCGATCACCTGATCCATCTTGGCTTCCATCCCGTTCATTCTTGTATCCGCACCGTTCATCCTTGTTCCCATCTTATCCATCTTACCGTCCATGCCACTCATTCTGGTATCCATGCCGCCCATTTTGACTTCCATCCCATTCATCCTGCCCTCCATTCTGTTCATCTTGACATCCATCTTTTTGATCGTACGATCCATCTTTTTGATCGTACGCTCCACCCTGCCCAATTTTTGGACGGAGCGATCCATCTTATTCAATTTTTTTAGGATGACATCCTCGCGGCGCATAGTGAAAAAAGTATACAAGTGAATTAAACCGGCCGCAAGGAAACCACGATGATTTTTTGATGTCAAATGATGGACACGATGATCGAAATGGGCTAGAGTAGGGTGCATTACGGGGGCGTCGTATAATGGT
>CAZAPV010000023.1:0-16368 GCA_964487195.1 uncultured Gammaproteobacteria bacterium
CCTCGCGGAGCTCCACGCCTTCGTACAGCTGCTGCGCGAGCATCGTCGTCTGTTTCGCCGAACAGCCGAAGCGGTTGTTCGCTTCCTGCTGCAACGTCGAGGTGGTGAACGGCGCCGACGGGCTGCGGCGCACCGTTTTTCGTTCGACCGATTCGACGGTCCACGCGGCGTTCTCGAGATCCTTGACGATCGCCGAGGCTGCGTCGGTCGTCGACACCGCAAACTTATCGAGCGACTCGCCCTCCCGTTTCACGAGCTTCGCGAGGAACGGTTCCGCGGTTTTCGCGTCCTTGCGGAGCATCGCTTCGACCGACCAATATTCCTGGGGGACGAATGTGTCGATTTCGCGCTCGCGCTCCACGATCAGCCGGACGATCACCGACTGCACGCGGCCGGCCGAGAGCCCGCGCGCGACTTTGCGCCACAGGAACGGGGAGAGTTCGTAGCCGACCAGGCGGTCGAGCACGCGCCGCGCCTGCTGCGCGTCGACGAGCCGCTGATCCAATTCGCGCGGATGTTCGAGCGCGCCCTTGATCGCGTCTTCGGTGATTTCGTGGAACGTGATGCGGCGCACCATTTCCGGTTTCAGATCGAGCAGTTCGAGCAGGTGCCAGGAGATCGCTTCTCCTTCGCGGTCTTCGTCGGAGGCGAAGTAGACGATATCGGCTTTCGCCGCGGCTTTCTTCAGCTCGGCCACCACCTTTTTCGCTTTTATCGGAACGATGTACTGCGGGGCGAAATCGTGCTCGACATCGACGCCGAGCTTGCTCTTCGGGAGATCGCGGACGTGCCCGAACGAGGACAACACGGTGAAGTCCTTGCCGAGGAATTTGGAAATGGTTTTCGCTTTCGTCGGCGATTCGACGATGACGAGCGATCTTTTTTTCATGGAATCAATGGATAGCGTAGCCGCAGCGGCGACGCCGTGTCAATTTTTGACGAACGCGTCGCCGACTTTTTTGACGTGGCCGGCGAGTTCGAGGGCGGAGGCGGCGGCGATGACGCGGCGCGCGTCGAGGGCGGTCGCGATCGCGAGCGCGTCGACGGTTTTCGGTTCCGCGCAGATCAGTTCGTATACGCGCCGTTCGGTTTCCGTGGCGAATTCGATCTCTTCGATCGCGGAAGCGAGCCGGTAGTGCGTCAGGATATCGTCGGCCGAGGAGACCGGCGACGCGCCTTTGCCGATGATCGCGTTCGCGCCTTCCGACGCGGGCGACGTGATCGGCCCCGGCACCGCGAACACGTCGCGGCCGAAATCCAGGGCGAAGTTGGCGGTGATCAGCGCGCCGGATTTCGCCGCCGCTTCGATGACGAGCGTCCCGCGCGACATTCCGGCGATCACGCGGTTCCGCCGCGGGAAGGAGATCTTGGTCGCCTGGATCCCGGGCGGGAATTCCGAGATCACTGCGCCACCGGCGGCGACGATGCGCCTCGCGAGACCGAGATTCGTCTTCGGACCGATGCTGTCGTCGTCCACGCCCGAACCGAGCACCGCGACCGTCACGCCGTCCACCCCGAGCGCCGCTTCGTGCGCGGCCGCGTCCACGCCGAGCGCGAGCCCGCTCACGATCGCGAGCCCCGCGCCGGCGAGTGGCTTCACGATGCGCGGGATCACCGCTTCGCCGTAGCGCGTCATCATTCGCGTCCCGACCACCGCGAACGGAAGCGGATGGCAGACGGCGTCGAGGGAGCCGCGCACGAACAGCAGCACGGGAGGGTCGTGGATCTCTTTGAGGAGCATCGGATACCGCCGATCATCCCAGGCGAGCGCGACGATCCCGTTCGCCTCGAGCAGGGCGCGTTCCCGGGCGGGGTCGGCTTCTTTCTTATATGGAAGGAATTTCTGAACGCGCTGCTCTCCGACGCCGGCTCGCAGCAGCTCAGCCGGTTTCGCGGCGAGGATCCGCGACGGCCGCTCGAAAATGGCGAGCAGCTTGCGGAAATCCGTGACCGTGAAGATGTCCGGTCTCGCGAGCGCCGTGAGAATGGCGACCTCGTTCGCGTCCATGGGGCGGGACTATAGAGCATCGTCGCGGAATGTGTCAAGTCCTGTCATTGACAACGCCGGTGTTTTTTGATACAAGAGAAGCTCTTGCGCACTGGCGCGCAGGAACAACGTCCTTTGAAAGGAGAATCAATGCCCGCCCTCAAACTGATCGGAGAAGTTCCCGCAGGTGTCGTTTGCGCGGAGTGCAAAGCGCCATTCACCGAGCACGATCGTGCTGCGCGGTGCGAGAGCAAGACCGAAATCGTCATGGTCGGCGAATACGTCGGCAGGACGCTTCGGCAGGTGTGCGAGGCGTTCAACATGCGCAGCGACGCGTCGTTCGCGCTTTACGCCGTCGAGCACGGCGAAGGGCCTGACGCGCCGCGCCGGCGCTGGGACGATCCGAAGCAGATCGATCCGTACGTGATCCGTCGAGGCGACGCGATTAGGTTCGGCATAGACCGTTTCTACCATCCGGGATGTTGGGTCCATGCGCAGCACCGGGAAGCGATCGCGCTCTGTTCGCAGCTCGTCAAGAATGCGGGGTTTCTCGACTGCGTGCTCGTCGCCACGGTTGATGAGGCAGATGACAGCATCACGCGCGTCCTCGTGCAGACCGACGTCGGCACCCTCGAGATGTCGATGGGATGGCCCATAAGCGTAAACGCAATCAAGATCGAATGCATGGCGCCGGGATTGGACCTCGGAGCGTTGTTCCGCGACGAATATCATGTTCCGAAAAACAGGAAGTCCATCGTCGCTGCTTCGCCGTTGAAAGCAGAGCAATACCTCACCAAGCTCCGCGGCGCGCTCATCGGCGCGGCGGGCTGACAACAAAAAACCGGCGATCCGTTCTGGATCGCCGTTTTATTTTTGGAGGATCGCGTCGATCGCCTCGGCCGCGTTTTTTATCGCTTTTTCGATCTCCATCTCTTCGTCCGGGCCGAATTTTTCAAGGACGTAGTCTTCCGACGGCACCGTTTTCGCCCGTTCGGTGCCGATCCCGATCCGCACGCGCGGGATCTCCTGCGTGCCGAGCCGTTCGAGCACCGACTTCACGCCGTTGTGTCCGCCCGCCGATCCGCCGCTGCGCAGCCGGATGCTTCCGAGCGGGATGTCGAGGTCGTCGTACACCATGATGACGTTCGCCGGCTCCACATGCCAGAAGTGCACCGCCTGAATCACCGCGTCGCCGGAATTGTTCATGAACGTCTGCGGCAGGAACAGCACCGTTTTTTCGCCGTGGATGTTTCCTTCCGCGACCTCGGCGTTAAATTTTTCCCGCCAGCCGTCCAACTCTTCGATGTGCAGCGTATGGAATGCGCGCACGGCGCGGAACCCCGCGTTGTGGCGCGTCCGTTCGTACTGCGAACCGGGATTTCCCAAACCGACGATCAGATGCATACTCATGCCTCACGTTCGCGCGCGAGCACGCGGATCGGCGTCCCTTCGAAGCCGAACTTGTCTCGCAGGCGGTTTTCGATGAAATGGAGGAAGCTCGGATGGAGCGTCTCCTTGTCTTTGACGACGACCATGAACGTCGGGGGCTTCGTCCCGACCTGCGTCATCCCGTACACTTTCGGCCGGTTCTCGCCTTCCTCGAAGACGGCGTGGTGCTGCTTCTTGAGCGACACGATGAATTCGTCGACCGTCTCCTGGTCGAGCATCCTGTCCCGTTCGCGCGCGACCGCGACCGCGTAGCCGAGCAGTTTCGAGACGCGGTTGCCGGTCATCGCGGAGATGAACGCCACCGGCGCCCAGTCGTAGAACGGGAGCATGCCGCGGACGTGCTTCGCGTACTCTTCGGCGGTGCCGAGACGGTTTTCCGCGGCGAGGTCCCATTTGTTGATGACGACGATCGCGCCGATGCTGCGCTCTTCCATGTAGCCGGCGAGTTTCTTTTCCTGCAGCTCGACTCCCTGGGTCGCGTCGATGAGCAAAAAGCCGACGTCGGCGCGTTTCAGTTCTTCGAGACTCATGTGCACGCCGATTTTTTCGATCCCCGGCGCGACGCGCGCCTTCTTGCGGATGCCGACGGTGTCGATCACCAGGATGTTTTTCGTTTCGCCGTTTTCTTCGTAGGTGAGCAGCGTGTCCTGCGGTTCTTTGGTGGTGTGCGGCACTTCGCTCACGATGACGCGCGCTTCGCCGGCGAGGGCGTTGAGGAGCGACGACTTGCCGACGTTCGGACGGCCGATGATCGCGATGCGCACGTCGATCGTCGGGAGCGGTTTCGTCGTCAGACCCGCTTCGGCGAGCGCGTCCAGCACGATGTCCAGCAGATCGCCGACGCCGGTGCCGTTGATCGCCGAGACCGGGATCGGTTCGCCTTCGCCGAGCTTCAGCCAGTCGGGGGATGTCGCGAGCCGGCGGTTTTTCGGGTTGTCCGCTTTGTTGGCGACGAGCATCACCCGTTTTTTGGAGCGCTGAAGATGCCGCGCGAACGCGCGATCCTCCGGCATGATCCCCGCGGTCGCGTCGACGAGCAGGATGATCAGATCCGCTTTCTCCATCGCGAGCTGCGCCTGGCGCTTGAGCCGCGTTTCGGTGGCGCCGCCCGAGGTGAGGTCGAGGCCCGCAGTGTCGATCACGGTGAGGGTCGCATCGCGCCAGTGGCAGTGGCCGAAGTTGATGTCGTGCGTGGTGCCGGGGACGGCGGAGACGATCGCTTTCTTTTGTTCGACCAGACGGTTGAACAGCGTGGATTTCCCCACATTGGTGCGGCCGACGATGGCGACGATCGGTGTTGCGGCGGTGCGAGGATCCATACGGTTATGACGGTTATGCTTTCGGTTTTTGTCCGAGGACGAATACGAAATCGACGCCGGCGGCGTCGGTCGCGAGCGCGCCTGGTGCCACAGTGCGCGTTTCCGCGTCGCCGACCGTTCCTTTCAGCCGCGCGAGCGCGGTCGGTTTCTTCCCGCCGGTGAGATCGTAGATGACGCTCCGTTGGTAAGAGAACGTGTCGGCGTTGCCGATCTTCACGACGCGGAATCCCGCGCCGGCGATCGTAGACGCCGCAGCGCGGGCGCTTCCGCTGACCCCGGTGCCGTTCATCACCGCGACGTTCGCCGTGTCGTTCTCGGAAGGTTTGCCCGGCTGCGAAGAATCCGCGCGCGCTTCGCCAAACACGTTCGCCGCGACGGTGCGCAGCGCCGACCAGTCGTCGTTCTTCGGCACGAGGACGTATGCGCCGTCGAACGTCCCGTCAACGAGCGGCGAGTCCGGACCGTTGTCGATGATTTTATGGAGGATCTGCGCGTCGCGCATCCGTCCCGCCATCCCCGCGAGGCGCAGGATCTCGCCGATCTGGAAATTGGTGGCGATGTTCGACTTCAGCGCCGCGATCGCGTTCGCGGCCTCCAGCGGATTCTTCAGCATCGACGCGGACAGCAGCTTGTCCTTCAGCGCCGCGAGCACTTTTTGCTGCCGTTTCGCGCGCGCGAAATCCGATCCTTCGCCGTTCGTGCCGTGACGCGAGCGCGTGAAGACAAGCGCGTCGGCACCCGTCATGTGATGCCAGCCCTGGTTGAATGCGACGACGCGGACGCCGTAATTGTCGGTCGGATATGAGTAGTCGGTGAACGACCGGTCCACGTAGACGTCGATCCCGCCCGCCGCGTCGATCACCTGGGTGAACCCGTTGAAATCCACGCGGACGTAGTACGGAATATCGAGACCGAGCAGCCGTTCGAGGATCGCCCGCGCCTGTTCGGCGCCGCGTCCCGGGTTCTCGATTTCGCCGTACGCGTTCGCGGCGTTGATTTTTTGCCAGCCGTATTTCGGGAGCGGGACGATCAGATCGCGGGGGATCGAGAGCAGCGCCACTTCGTTGTCGGACGGCTTGATGCTCGCGACGATGATCGTGTCGGTCAGGTTCGGTCCCTCGTGCCCTTCGCCCCCCATGCCGAGCAGCAGCACGTTGATCCGATCGCCGTTCTCGCCGCGCAGCTGCCGGTTCGGACTGCTCATCAGATGGCTCATCTCGCCGATGATCGGGATGTTGTCGATCCCCGAGAAATCGGGACCGGACTGCGCCGAGCGCGTCAGCCGTCCGAACGCGAACGAGAGCGCGAACACCGCGACGATCAGCAGGGGAGATAAAAAAAAGTTGGTTCGACCGGACAGGAGGTTGACTTTCATAACCCCCCTTATCATAGGAAAAATACGGGTTTATGCAAGGTGTAGGACTTGCATTCCGCGGGATTTGTGCTAAACTGCCCGTATTGTGTCGGCGCGAACGGTGCCTGCGGACGATTAGCTCAGCTGGTTAGAGCGCTGTCCTCACACGACAGAGGTCGGTGGTTCGATCCCACCATCGTCCACCATTCATCATGCATTCATGGAAACGCTTTCAAACGACGCGCACACGCCGCCCGCGGACGGGAAACCGACATTGACGTCGCGGGTACTCGAGGTCGCCGGCGAATTGCTCCATATCGTGATTATTTCGCTCGCGATCATCGTGCCGGTCCGGTATTTTTTGATTCAGCCGTTTTACGTGAAAGGCGCGTCGATGGAACCGAATTTTCATGATCATGAATACCTGATCATCGACGAGATCGGCTACCGGTTCCGGGAACCGGCGCGCGGCGAGATCGTCGTGTTCCGCTACCCGAACGACCCGCGGGAGTACTTCATCAAGCGCGTGATCGGGCTCCCGGGCGAACGGGTGAAGGTGTCGAACGGCAAGGTGACCGTGTATAATGAAGAATATCCGGACGGCAAGACGCTCGATGAACGATCGTACCTCGGCAATGTCGCGACGTCGGGAGAGATCGACCGTCGGCTCGGTCCCGGCGAATATTTCGTGCTCGGAGACAACCGCGGCGCGAGTCTCGACTCCCGGATCTTCGGCCCGGTGCCGCGCAAGGACATCGTCGGACGCGTGTGGTTCCGCGGCTGGCCGCTCGATCGCCTCAAATTTTTTCCGACGATGCCCGAATCGAGCATGTTGACCAGCGTGTAACGCCCATTTTTCCACTATGCCGACCAAAATGAAAAAATCTTCTCCGAAAGCGAAACCGGCGAAAAAGAAAAAAGAAACCCGTCCGGCGGCGCAGCCGGAAGCGGCGCCGAAACCGGCGGTGCGCGTCGGCCCGACACCGCAGACGCTGCGCGGCATGCGCGACATCGTCCCGGCGGAGCAGAAATACTGGCGCTACCTGTACCGCAAAGCCGAAGATCTCACCGCGGCGTACGGCTACGAACGGCTCGACACCCCGATCATCGAAGAGACCGCGCTGTTCGTCCGTACCGTCGGCAAGCAGAGCGACGTCGTGGAGAAAGAGATGTTCTCGTTCCTCGATCGCGGCAACGAGAATGTCACGCTCCGTCCGGAAGGGACGGCGCCGCTCGCCCGCGCGTACATCAACCACGGGATGGTGAACCTTCCGCAGCCGGTGAAGATGTACTACTGGGGGCCGATGTTCCGGTACGAACGACCGCAGCACGGCCGTTTCCGTCAGCACTATCAGTTCGGCGTCGAAGTGTTCGGCGACGCGAACGCGATTCAGGATTCGGAAATCATCCTGCTCGCACATCTGTTCTACAAAGAGATCGGGATCAAAACGTCGATCCACATCAACAGTCTCGGCTGCGCGCAGTGTCGGCCGAATTTCGCGAACGAACTGGTGACGTATTACCGTTCGAAGCGGTCGCAGCTGTGCGACGATTGCAAACGCCGTCTCGCGAAAAATCCGCTCCGTCTGCTCGACTGCAAGGAGCAGGGCTGCCAGCCGGTGAAGGAGGGCGCGCCGCACATCGTCGATTTCCTCGATGAGGAATGCAAGAACCACCTGATGCGCGTGCTCGAGTATCTGGACGATCTGCAGATTCCGTACGCGCTCACCCCGCACCTGGTGCGCGGCTTCGACTATTACACGCGCACGGTATTCGAGATCATGCTCGCCGAGGAATCGGAGATGGGACAGATCGCGCTCGGCGGGGGAGGACGCTACGATACGCTCGTCGAACAGCTCGGCGGCCGGCCGACGCCGGCGTGCGGATTCGGGATCGGGATCGAACGGGTGATCCTCCAGCTGAAGGCGCAGCAGATCGATCCGAAGGACGACCGCCGTCCGGACATCTTCCTCGCCCAGCTCGGCGACGCGGCGCGCCGCAAGGCGATCAACCTGTTCGAGGAGCTGCGCGCGGGCGGGGTGCAGGCGTCGGCGAACTTCTCGAAAGGCGCGCTCAAATCGCAGCTCGAGATCGCGAACCGCCTCGGCGCCAAGTACACGGTGATCCTCGGGCAGAAAGAGGTGATCGACGGCACGGTGCTGATCCGCGACATGGAATCCGGGATGCAGGAGATCGTCGATTACGCCAAATCGGTCGCCGAGCTTAAAAAGAAACTCGGAAAGTCCTGACCGTTCGAAAAAATGCCCCCAACCAGGGGCATTTTTAGATTTGACGCGCGCTCAATGCGATGGTACTCTCTCGTAGGAGGAACTATCCTTATTGTGCACAGGCACGAAAGAAAGAGAGGTGACTTTTTGTGGCAGAAGTGAAAAGAAAAAAGGGAGAAAGTTTTGAGAGTCTGCTTCGGCGTTTCAGCCGCAAAGTCCAGGACAGCGGACGGATTCTTCAGGCGAAGAAAATCCGCTATCATTCCCGGCCGAAGAGCAAAGCCGCGCAGCGCGACGCCGCGCTCCGCCGCGAGCAGCTCCGCGCAAAGCGCGAGTATCTGATCAAGTCCGGCCAGGCGACGGAAGAAGATTTCCGTCCGGCCCGCCGGTCAGGACGTTCCCGTTAACGGACGTCTTTTGTCGTTGCAGTGATGAACACCCGTGAACGGATCGAAAACGATTTCACGACCGCGATGAAAGCCCGCGCCGGGGCGACAGTCTCGACGCTCCGGATGCTCCGCGCGGCGCTCAAGAACGCCGAAATCGACAAAATGAAGCCGCTCGAGGAAGCCGATGTCGTCGACGTGATCGGCAAGGAAGTCAAAAAGCTCCGCGACGCGTTCGATTCGTACGTCGCAGGCAAGCGGGACGATCTCGCCGAGAATGCGCGTACCGAGATCGCGACGCTCGAAGCGTACCTGCCGGCACAGCTTGACGACGACGCGCTCCGCGCCATCGTCCGCGCGAAGGCCGAAGGCGGGACGGCGAAGGATTTCGGGAGGATCATGAACGAGGTGATGAAGGAAGCGAAAGGACGCGCGGACGGATCGAAAGTGAGCAGGTTCGTGAAAGAGGCGCTCGAACAAAAATAATAACTCGAGTTTCCAACCCCTTCTTCCATGCTTGGAGGGCGCACGAAACCGAACGGCAGGAGAAAAGCCGCACCGCTGGTGCTCGCAGCTTTTCTTTTTGCGTTCGTCGTCGTGATCGTCGCGCCGCACGTCGTCCGCGCGCAGCCGAACCTCGGCCTCACCCCGCAGCTCGCGACGGCGACCGGCCTCGCGACCGTCGACATCCGGATCTACATCGGCCGCGTCGTGAAAGCGTTTCTGGCGCTGCTCGGCATCATCGCCGTGGCGCTCATCATCTACGCGGGATTCCTTTGGATGACGTCGGCCGGCAATCCGGAGAAGATCGACAGGGCGAAGAAGATCATCATCGACGCCGTGATCGGACTCCTCATCATCCTGTCGGCGTACGCGATCGTGGCGTTCATCCTCCACGCGCTCACCGGCGAAGGATACGGCATCATCAGTCCGGGGACGGGGACGACGCAGAATCCGCTTTTGTTCGCGAACCGCGGCCAGGATCAGCTCGGCAACGGCATCATCGACTATCATTATCCGGAACCGGGGCAGACCGGCGTGCCGCGCAATACGAAGATTTCGATCACGTTCAAGAAGCCGCTCGCGCTTTCGACCGTATTCAAACATTACGACGACAAGGGGACGTTCTCGACATCCGACGACCAGCTGTGTTCCACCGCGCCGCCGTGCGCGAACGGGACGCCGGTCGCATCGACCACGGTGCTCGAATTGAACACCGACAATTTCAAAATCATCCCGAACGAATCGCTCGGGAGCGCCGGCACCGGCACGCTCGATCAGCAGTTCAACAACCGGTATCCCGATTCCGGCGCGCTCGTGAATCCGGCGCCGGTCGCGAAGGTGACCGCCGTGTCGGCGACATTCGATCCGCTCCAGGAGCAGACGCTCGTGATGAAACCGGTGCAGCCGCTCGGGAGCGCGACGACCGAAGTGAATTATCGCGTTGCGCTGCGCGGACTCGATACCGGCATCAAGGCGTGGTCGCTCGATCCGGCGGCCGGCAAGCCGGTCGCAACCGACGCGTTCACGACGATGTATCCCGACGGCTCGTACTACTGGTCGTTCACGACGAGCACGACGATCGACACCACCCCGCCGCAGATCGTCGCGGTGATTCCGTTCACGACCCCGACCCCCGGCACGCCGGCGTCGTCGGTGCTCGACCGCAACCAGCTTTTACAGATCTATTTCAGCGAAGCGGTCGATCCGACCACCGCGAGCGGCGTGATCGGCGGGGGATTCACCAACGTCGATGTGAAAGCGAAATGCCTGCCGAAGAGCGCGTGCACGCCGCCCGCCGGCGTCGCGGCGACCGATTTTTTCACCGTTCCCGGCACGCTCGCGCTCGGCAACCGCTATCGCACCGCGGAGTTCGTCCCGAGCGCCCCGTGCGAGGGGATCGCGGAGAATTCCTGCGGCGAACCGGTGTACTGTCTTCCGAAAGATTCGCTGCTGCGCGTCATCGCGAGCGCCGCGACGATCGGCACGCAGCCGCCGCAGGCGTCTATCGACAACGGCGTCGAGGACATGGCCGGCAACTCCATGGACGGCAACAACAACGGCGCCGCCGAAGGTCCGCAGCCGCCTGCGCAGCCGAACGGAAAACAGAACGACTATTATCGCAACGATCCGCCGACCGACCTCGCGCAGGTGAGCGACACCGCGCGCTGGCAGTACGTCGTCGGCTCGAACGTCGACCTCACCGTGCCGGTCGTCACGAAGATCGATCCGTTGAGCCCGCCGCCGGATTCCACGCCGTATCCCGCCGGACCGTCGAGCGTCCCGACCGATCTTCCGGTCGCGGTGACGTGGACCAAGACGATGAGCATCGGTTCGATCCGCACCGGCGGTTTCGACGAGACGAAGATCGCTTACACCGATTCCGCGTCGACCGTCGTGCTGCGCTCCCGCGAGTGCGCGAAGACCGGCACCGCGACGTGCACCTCCTCGAGCTGTCCGTGCACGCTGATCGAGCCGCCCGGATTCTTCATCGATTCCGGCGTCCCGGTCGAAATGCCCACCGGTTCCGGCGCGTACGTTACGGTGATGAAATACATGCATCCAGTGCGGCCGTTTTTCACCGCGAACGACCTCGGTTACACCGTCGATGATATCGCTGCGTCGCCGTCGAGCATCCCGACATACGTCCCGATCGTCCGCGCCCAGCTGCGCGACACCAAACAGAATTGTTTCTGGCCGAGCATGTATCGCACGCCGCAGGGTTCGGAATGCGCGCTGACGTCCGGACAGAACTCCTGCTGCGATAAATCGGGGACGTCCGACAGCGCGTTCCTCAGCGCGTGTGCGCCGCTCAAGTGACGACTATGCCATTGCGTTCCCGCCGACAATTCCGAAGTCGCGCCGTCGCCGCCGTCATGGCGGTGAGCGCGGCGTTCGCCACGCGGGCGCTGGCGCAAGCCCCGAACCTCGGACTGCAGTTCGCGACCGCGACCGGCCTCGCCACGACCGACATCCGCACGATCGTCGGCAGGATCATCAGCTATTTCCTCGGTCTGCTCGGCATCATCGCCGTGGGGATCATCTTGTATGCCGGTTTCCTTTGGATGACCTCCGGCGGCGACGAACAGAAGATCGGGAAGGCGAAGAAATGGCTGACGAACGCGGTGATCGGCCTCGTCATCATCATGTCGGCGTACGCGATCGCGCGGTTCATCATCGGCGCGGTGAGTCCGTCATCGCAGGGGCCGACCGGTGCCGGCGGCTGTCCGGCAGGGCAGACGTGCTCCTCCGGATTCGGTCCGGGCGGCGCGGGTTCGTTCCGCGTGAACGGGATCGTGCCGTGGGGATCGGGGCCCAACAATGGCGGCTGGCCGAAGAACTACGCGCTTACGGTGAGTTTCAACGCCGCGCCGAACGCCGCGAGCGTTACGGCGAAAACCGTGGAGGTCGACAAATGCAACGCGCGGCTCGACGGCAGCGGCAATCCGGCGCCGTTCAATCCCGCATCCTGTGGGGCGGTCGTGACAGGCACGCTCACGGTCGACGCAAGCAAAGTGCTGTTCCGTCCAAGCGCCACGCCGGGCGCGAACCCCACCGATTTCGAGGCGGATTTCTGGTACAAGATCCGGCTGCAGGGCGGCGCGATCACCGATGCGATCGGAAGGACGCTGCTCTGCCCGTTCGAGACCGCGGATATCTCCACGTCCGCCGCCGGGCCTGATTACTGCGACCGCGCCGCCGCGTTCAACGCGATCCGCGACGTGACGGCGCCGACCGTCTCGATCGATTCCCCTGCATCCCCGCCGGCGTTCTGCGGCGCGCTTCCCGCGCGCATCCGCGCGACCGCGCAGGATGATTTCCTGGTCGCCGGGGTCAATTTTCTTCTGAACGGCGGTACGAGCAGCCTCATTGACGTGAACGGCAACCCGTCGTCATACAGCGCGAACGGCGCGCTCGCGAATCCGTTCATCGCCGATTCCGTCTACGTCGATATCGCCTCGCTCCAGCCGGGAACGCAGAAACTGACCGCGGTGGCGCAGGATGGCGTGCCGCTCTCAAGCGCGCCCGCGGAAAAAGATTTCACCGTCAGCGCGCCGCATTGCTGCAATTTGAAACAGGACTCGGCGCTCGGAGAGACCGGGATCGACTGCGGCGCGAACTCCGGCTGCGGCGCGTGCAGCGGCGCGAGCTGCACGACCGGCGCGAATTGTTCGTCCGGCTACTGCGACCCGACGACGCATCAGTGCGCCGCGCATCCGGTGATCGATGACGTCGCACCGCTCGCCGGCGGTCCGGGGACGCTCGTCACGATCATCGGCCGCGGATTCGGTTCGACCCCGGGCACGGTCACGTTCCTCGGCACGTCCGATCCCGCGGACAACAAGACGGCGCAGGCGTGCGCGCCGCAGGCATGGTCGGATACCCAAGTCGTCGTCGCGGTGCCGGTCGGCGCAGTGAATGGCGCGATCGAACTGACGACCTCCACCGGCCAATCCGACGCGACCGACGACACGTTCGGCGCGCAGATCCCGGATTTCACGGTAAATACCGTCACGCTTCCCGGCATCTGTTACCTGTCGCCGTCCTCCGGCGCTCCGGGTTCGCAATTCGTCATCCATGGCGCCGGTTTCGGCGCCTCGATCGGGACGAGCGCCGCGTTCGTCGGCAGCTTCACTGCGTCGATCGCGAACGGCGGATGGACGCCGACCGCGATCACCGCGATCGTGCCGACCGCCCCGGAGAACACCTATCCGGTCACCGTGAACGTCGGCGGCCAGGGTTCAAACAGCTCCAATTTCCTGGTGCAGTCGACCGCCGCGTCGTCGGCGCCGCGCGTCATTTCGCTGATCCCGGATTCCGGGCCGGTCGGTTCGTACGTGACGATCCAGGGAACGGGGTTCGGCACGCGGAAGGGGACGGTGAAGTTCTATTACGATTCCGGCACGACGCATGAAGTCGCGCTCGGGGAAGATCCCGTCTGCAACGACAACTGGCACGACAATTACGTCGTCGTGAAAGTGCCGCAGGGGTATCAGCCCGATCCGACCAATCCGGTGAACGCGGTCGTCACCTCCTCGGCCGGCGTGCTCCATCGGGTCGAAGTACAGACCGCAGCGCCGTCGCAGACGAGCAACAGCGACGTCACGTTCGCGATCACGAACGCGCCGCCGCGTCCGGGGATCTGCGCCATCGAGCCGGACAACGGTCCGCCGGGGATTTCTATCAGCGTCACCGGCGAAGGATTCGGAACCGGACCAGGTTCAGGCACCGCGTTTCCGAGGAACAGCGTCGAATTTTATAAGACGAACGCGCTGCATTGTTTGACGCATCCGTCCGTCTCTTGCACGGTCGCGGGCGCCAGCTGCGCGAATCCGGCGGACGGGACGTGCGTGCCGACGACCGTCACCGCGAACGGTTACAGCACATGGAGTCCGACGAACGTCGGCGCGATCGTCGGCGGCGACCGCACCAACAAGAGCACCTGGCCGGCGACCGGTCCCGCATACGTGATCGCGACCAACCAGTTGAGCACCAACGCGATCCCTTTCAAGGTGCAGGATTGCAACGAGTCGGGCGCGGCGTGCGCCGCCGGCACTATCTGCTGCGCGAACGGCGCATGCCAGACGAGCTGCGTCCCGCCGGCGCGGGTGAGCGCGTACGGCTGGCTGTTCAGCACCGACGTTCTCCCGTCGCTCCCGGTCGTCGTCGAACGCGCATCCTGCGACGCCACCGCGTCGGTGCCGGTGCTCCAATCGCCGTCGCCGTTCAGGGATACCGCCGACGCGTGCGTGAACGCTTCGTTCTACGTCGAGTTCAGCAAACCGCTCGATGTCTCGACGTTCGATCCGTCCACCGTGCAAGTGCAGGACTGCGGAAATCAGGCGACCCCGAATTGCGCATCGCCAGTTTCGGTGACGTTCGTGTCGTTCAACGGATGCACGAGCTCGCCGAGCGGGCCGCAGCAGTGCAGCACCGCGACGTTCATCCCGGACTCTACGTATAACGGCGGCGTCCTCAAGCCGAGCACCTGGTACCGGACGACGCTCGTTGCCGATCCGGTGAAGAACGTCGGTTTGCGCGAAGCGAGCGCGACCGGCAAGTATCTCGACGGCGATTTCGACCGCAAAGAGGGCGGCAACTACGTCTGGACGTTCCGGACCCGCGCGAGCAGCGAGCCGTGTCAGCTTTCGAGCGTCATCGTCAACAAATCGACGGCGATCATCGATCAGAATCAGAGTCCGGTGAATTTCGACGCCGAGCCGCTCGGACTGAACTGCAACATCCTCCGCTGCGATGGCAATCCGCAGCCATACTCGGTGACGTGGCTCGCGAACAGCACCTATCTCAATATTACGAAATATCCCGCGACGAACAACGGTTGCACCAAACCGGTGCTCGCCGTGCGCGAAACGCTCGCGACGCCGACCACGCTCGTTGCCCGCGTCAAGCCGATCGGTACGACGCTGACGAAGAACGGGACGTCGCAGATCACCGTGAAGTTCGCCGAACCGCACGTCATTTCCGTGGAACCGGTCGACGGCTGCACCCAAGCGTGCATCAACGCGGCGATCGGGGCGCAGTTCAACATCCCGATGGATCCGGCGACGCTCACGCAGCCGGGCAACGTCGAGATGTTCCGGTGCCGCAACGCGTCCTGCCTCGCCCCGTTCGAGGCCGATCTCGGCGGCGCCACGCGCACGGTCTCGGTAACTCCCGCGGATGCAATGGCGGCCGACGGCACACCGCTTTATCTGCACGTGTCGCTCCAGGGGGCTGGCAATCTTCTGCCGAACACATATTATCTCGTCCGCATCAAAGGCGGCGCCGGGGCGGTGACGAGTTTGAGCGGCACGCCGCTCGGCGGGTTGAACGACGGGACGTATTACACGTGGAAATTCCAGACGAAGAACGATCCGACGGCGTGCAAAATTTCTCGCGCGGCGCTCGTGCCGGAGAGCGCGACGCTGTATTACGTCGGCGAGCGCCAGCCGTTCGTGGTGAAGGCGTACGGTTCGCCGGACGCGTGCAGCAAGGGCGGGGAAGAGCTCGCCGCGACGTCGTACAGCTGGAACTGGGATTTCGACGCGCCGACGCCGAATCCCGTGCTCGGCGGCTTCGTGGACGGCAGTCAGGCGACGCCGATCTCCGCATCGCCGATCGGTACCGCGGTCGACACGAACCCCGTGTCGAAAACGGGTTGCGATAATCGTTGTCTGCACGTCGGATCCCAGAACACCGTTCCACAGTGCGGCGACGGGATCGTCGAGACGAAATTTGAAGAATGCGATCCGAAAGCGTCGAATGCGATCGCCGGCACGTGTACCGCGAATTGTCTCTGGACAGGCACCGCGGCGCCGAAGTGCGGCAACGGCGCGATCGATCCAGGCGAAGAATGCGACGCGGTCCATGACCCGGCGAACGGCGGCAAACTGACGTTCCCGCCGGGCTGCAGGCAGCCGACCGCGACCGCGAACGGCTGTCTGTTCGGCGGTTCTTCGTCGGTGAAAGGAGCGGTGTGCGGCGATGGCGTGATCGAAGACGGTGAAGCGTGCGACGACGGCAACAGAGCGAACGGCGACGGCTGCAACGCGAACTGTCTGAAAGAAGGGTCGCTCCCCACCTGTATCATTGTCGCGAACCCGCTCCCGGGTCAGAACTGCATCCACTTCTGCGGCCACGCCGT
>CAZAPV010000024.1:0-15480 GCA_964487195.1 uncultured Gammaproteobacteria bacterium
TGCGAATGGTGCGGGATTGGTCAGCCAGGGCGCGCGTGATCGCCTGCCGGATCCACCACGTCGCGTACGTCGAAAACTTGAACCCCTTTCGGTATTCGAATTTCTTTACCGCGCGGAACAGGCCGATGTTCCCTTCCTGGATCAGGTCCAGAAGCGACAGCGACTTGCCGACGAATTTTTTCGCGATCGACACGACGAGCCGGAGGTTCGCTTCGATGAGGCGCCGCTCGGCTTCCTTGTCGTTGCGCTCCTTCCGTTTGGCGAGCGCGACCTCCTCTTCGCCGGTGAGCAGCGGGATCTTGCCGATCTCGCGCAGATACATCTGGATCGAGTCGGTCGAGATGTCGGTGAGATCGAACCGCTTCTTCTCTTTGGTGGCGCGCACTTCATGCAGCACCTGGTCGCGGTGTTCCTTCAGTCCGAGAATCCCCTCTTTCATTTCGAGGATCTGCACGCCCATCGCGTCGAGACGGTTCAAAAATTCCTCGAACGTCGACAGATACTCCTCAAGATCGACGAAGACGTGCAGCACTTCGGTTTCCGTCACGAAACCGCGCATCTGCCCTTTCTTGAGCAGATTCGCGATCGCTTCTTCGGACGGCGGCGCCGCTTTCACGCGCGCCGGTTTCGCGCCATGCTTCGCTTTCGCCGCCGGTCTCTTCATCGCTTTTCGCGCCGGCCGTTTCGCCTTCTTCTTTTTTTTCGCCATAACGAAAATGATGGCTAGCCGATGAATTCGCTCGATTGTTCCTGGATGTCGCGAATCCCCGCCTGGTCGCCGGCCTTTTCGGCCCGCGCCATGGCATCTTTGAGGTCGCGTTGTCGGCGGCTCCGGTGGAGTTTTTGGATTTCTCCGATCAGTCTGGCCAAGACGTCGCGTCGCGCGTCGGCATCGAGGTCGCCGAACTCCTTTTCGGCGAGGAGTTCGAGATATGCGGCCCGATCCGCGGATTCGCGGTTGCCTGCACGCGTCGACGATTGACGGAAGGTCAGCGAGGAGTGCCCGCCATTGCGCTGGTCAGTATAATGGAGGATGAATTCCTTGTAAAGGTCGCGCACCCCTTCGTGGAGGTGCTCCGGCAGGGCGGCGTTGATCGCCGCTTCCGCGAGCTCCGGCCAGCTGAAAATGATCGCGAGGAGGTGCTCGGAGACGATCAGATCGCGCGAAATCTGCCGCGTGTGGACCGCCGGCGGGGCGGGGCGAACCGGCGCGCCGGGCGTTCGGGGAACGGCGGTCGCTTTCGCCTGGCGCTGCACCTCTTCGAACAGCAGCGACTCCGGGGTATGGAACAGCTCGGAGAGATCATGGATCCAGTACGCGCGCTCCGACGGCGCCGGAAGCTTCGCGACTTCCGCGAGCAGCGATTGGGAGGCGGCACGGACCGAATCGGGGTTGGAAAAATCGGTGCGCGCTTTGGCGAGGTCGATGTACCATTGCATGAACGGCACCGCGTCGGCGATCGCCTTGGTCCACATCGCGGGATTCTTGCGGATGCAGTCGTCCGGATCTTTTCCGGCCTCGGGGGGAAGGCGCAGTACGCGCACCGCGAATCCGGCGGCGACCGCGAGATCGATCCCGCGCCGCGCCGCGTGCTCGCCGGCGGGATCGTTGTCGAACGACAGCACCAATTTTTCCGCCGCGCGTTTCAAAATGGCGAGCTGCTCGACCGTGAGCGCGGTGCCGGAGCTCGCGACGACGTTCTTCACTCCCGCCTGGTGCGACGAAATCGCGTCCATGTTCCCTTCGACGACGACCGCGAACCCTTTTTTCCTGATCTCGGATTTCGCCTTGTCGAAACAGAACAGGACGGCGCTCTTGTTGTAGATCGGCGTCTGCTGCGTGTTCACGTACTTGCCGGTGTCTTTCGGCTCGGTCCCATCCGGCCCGGGCATGATCCGGCCGGTGAACGCGACGACGTCGCCCGACGCGTTGCGAATCGGGAACATCAGCCGGCCGCGGAAACGGTCGAATACGCCCCCGCGTTCCCCTTTCGACACCAGTCCGGCGTCGAACATCTCCTGATCGCGATAGCCGCGCTTCCCCAAAAATTGGACGAGCGTGTCCCATGCCTCCGGCGCGTAACCGATCAGGAAGTCGTCGACCGTGATCTCCGCGAGCGCGCGTCCGCGCACGTACGCGCGCGCGGCCTCGGCGGACGGCGATTTCAGAAGAATTTCATGATAGAACTTCGCCGCGAGCGTGTTCGCCTCCACAAGCCGCCGCCGTTTTGCATCCTCTTTTTCGTCGTCGTCCTTCAGCGGCACGCCCGCTTTCTTCGCGAGCGCGCGTTTCGCCTCGCCGAACTCCAATCCTTCCATCCGCATCACGAAATCGAACACGTCGCCGCCTTCGTTGCAGCCGAAACAGTACCAGAACTGGTTGGTCGGCGAGATGCTGAACGACGGCGTTTTTTCATTGTGAAACGGGCAGAGCGCGACGTAGCGCGTCCCCGCTTTTTTCACCTGCAGGTACTCCGAAAGCACCTGCACGATGTCGAGTTTTGATTTGATCTCTTCGATGACGCCGGTCGACATGGTCAGGAAAGTATTTCGATCAGCCGCCGGAGCGGGAGCGCGGACGGCGGCGAGCCGGGCGCGTGTTCCCCGCCGCAGATCAGCATTTTTTTGGAATGGTGGAAGTACCAGCGTCCGCGCGGATCGAGCGTCTTGATCGTTTCGTAGACCGGCGTGAGATCAATGTCGGAAAGCGCGTCCGCGCGGATCGTGCGATAACCGGTGTCGTCGGCGATCACGACGAGCGGGATGCCGAGAGCGTACGCGTGGGCGTCCATCCCGCGCGTCTTCGACTCGATCGCGACTGCTTTGCCGAACCGCGAGACGAATTCGACCCGTTTTTGCCAGTCATCTTCGATCTTCACCACGTTGCGCTGGCCGATGAGCAGCGCGTCCAGGATCGCGAAACCGAAATCGACCACCGCGCCGTTGTCGCGCGTGCGATCGTACTCTCCTTCCAGGATCACCGGCACGGAAAATTCGTGCTGCGGCGCGGCGTTCAGTTTCCCGGTATCCTGCAGCAGCACCCAGTCCGCGATTTTCTGGAGCGCGCGGCGTTCCTGCGGCGGGATCTCCACGCGCGACGCGATGTGCTTGAACACGAGCGTCGTGGCGCATTCGCCGACGTCCCCTTTGTGTTCGTCGAACATCCCGCGGCCGACGCCGATGTGCACGGTATCCGCGCTGTCATGGACATCCCCGCCGCGCTCGTTCGTCGCCACGAATCCGATCTCCGCGTCTTTCGCTTCGGGCAGATACCGCCGCAGCAGCCACAATGCGCACACATCGTCGAGATGCGGCCGGAGATGAGTGACCAGGTTCTTCATAGCACGGGCTACCTTACCGCAACGCCGCGCCGCGGCAAGGGCTATTCCACGGCGTTCACGTCGGAGAGCGCGTCGTTCAGATTGTCGTTCGTGTCGAACGACGACGCCGGTTGGTTGGCGTTCGCCATCGGCGCGGGCGCGTTCACCATAGGCGCGGGGGACGTCATCCAGAGATACGCGAGCACCCCTGCGATCAGGAGCGCGACGACGATGATCGCGGCGAGAAAAAATTTACGCATAGGTCAATGATAGAGAGGCAGCGCTTGCGCGACGAACGTCTGCCACGCGTCGCGCACGTCCAGGATGATCTGGCGGCGTTCGGCGGCAGAAGTCGCGTTCGTGAAGTCGATTTTCTTCTGTTCGACCGTCACGACGAACGAGGCGATCTGGTCGATCGTGATGCCGTGGTAATACGTGTCTTCGGCGCGCTCTTCCAGATCGTAGAAACGGAACCGCACGAGCGCGTACACCTTGTCGCGAAGCGCGGCGATGCACGTCTGATCGCCGCCGCACTGCGTCGCCGCCGCCGCGACGTCCGGGCCGAGGGCGAGCGCGCCGCGCGCACAGGAGAACCGCTCTTCGCCGACCGGTTTCGCCCAGCACGGGCCGAACGCTTTGTACTGCGCGATGCACGCGGTCCGCTTCGCCGGGTCGGTCATCGTCCGGCACAGCTCCGGAAGGTACTGGATCTCCAGTTCGCGCGCGAGCCCCGCGGGTGCGAGATGCAGCCGGCAGGTGACGCGCTCGGCGAGCGTCGACTGATCGCACTGCAACGTCGGGCAGCGCCGCGACACCTCCGGCGCCGGCGTCTGTACGGCGGAACAGTCGTTCGTCAGATTGCAGCTGCGCAGCTGATTGCCGTAGATGTCGCATTTCGACCAATCGGTGCAGGTCCACGTGTCGCTCGTGCACGCGGCCGGCTTCGGCGCGGGCGCGGCGGTGTTCGTATTGGTGGACGGAGGCGGTGGCGATGGCGGCGTGCAGGACTGCGTTTCGCCAGGGGGCGGCGTCACGATCGATGGGCAGTCATACGACATCGTGCAGGTGCGCGTCTGCGTCCCGCTCGAAGAACACGCGCCCCATGCGGTGCAGCTGAACTCGTCCGCAGTGCACGTCGGCGCGACGTATCCCCCGCCCCCGCCGCCCGCCGCGTTCGCGCCCCGGATCGCCAAGAAGGCGGCCGCGGCGACGAGCATGACGAGCATCGCGAGCAGCGCGGCATTCAAAAAACGAGCGTCGTCCGCGCCATGATGAGGCGATTTTGGCTTCCCTGCCGACATAACGGTATCATTATAGCACAGAATGGACGGGCTGTGATTGCCTCGGATGAGGCGATCGTGTACGATGCGTCCGCCCGGAGGGGTCGCATAGTGGCCCCAACGCAACACGAATACGGAGGGGTCGCTCACCCTGTGGGTAATGCGAGTGGAACTATAAAATCTGGAGGGGTCGCATAGTGGCCTAGTGCACGCGCTTGGAAAGCGCGCATACCGCAAGGTATCGAGGGTTCGAATCCCTCCCCCTCCGCCACGACAATTCCTTATCGGAGCCGACCCGGGTGCCCTAAAGCACAGGGGCGATCGATAAGTGCTTGTCGCCAAGACAAAACCGCCCTTCCAGGCGGTTTTGTTGTAAACTAAATACCTCATGGGACCTACTGTTCAAAAATATGGGAGTTGAGGCATCCAAAGAATCGCTTAAAAAAATGCTCGGTTTGCCGACCGATGTGACCACTGTCGATTTTGAAAAGACTTCGATTTCGGAAATTGCCTTTTATCTATATCGGGACACGGTCATTGCAACGACGGTTGCCGCACATTTATATGATTCGACATCAGACTATGATGCTCGGCTCTCGAGGAACGATGCGATAAAGATAGGGCTCTTGGTCAGGATCTCAAAATTTATGAGCGCGGTATTGGCGCTCATGGTGGACAAAAATCGATTTCATGGAGAGGTGGTGATGGCATTGAACCGCTGCATTACGGAATCCGCGACGAACTTACTATTTTTTTGTGAAAAGGCACAAACGGAAGACTACGACCTATTCGTTAAATCAAGCTTGAAGCCGGAATTGGAGCAACGAGACTCGATACACAAAAATATTTCTGAGAGAGGGAAAGAATTGCCCATTGAGAAAAGAATGCTCAGCTCCATCACGAGGGTGCTGAAACTTTCGAACATGGAAGGCGTGAGTGATCCGAAGAAAATTCCAAGATGGAAAGATTACCGATCCCTACTTAATTCCTTGGAAATGGGTACCGCGCATCCTTCATTGCAGGGAATCGGCTCCCACTCGATTCACGGTACTTGGGTGGACCTCTTATTGCACCACCTTGAAGGAAACGAGGCGGGCTTTAGGCCTCAACCTGACGCTGTTCAACCGGATGCTAGGCTACTCCTTCCCGTTGCGAACTTTGTGCTGGATGCCACACGGGCATGCGTCCTCGCCCGATTTTCGAGCGAGAACGAGGCGATCGCATACTTGGTTGGACATATTGAAGTTTTAAAACAGCAAATTAAAAACTCGGACGCTGTCCATGAAAAAGCGCTAGCCTCCAGAAAAAGCCCTTCTGACCCGAGTACCCAAACATCAAACTCTAAATTACAATAAATAATCTTATGGGATGGTTTAGAAAACCTAAAACAAATAAAGATTCCGAGATTTTCCTTAGCGAGTTCCCTTCGTGGGCTTCTACTCACTCTGCAAAGTTAGTAGACGAATTGAGTTCAGAAGATCCAACTGGATGGTCAAAAATTTTGAAAGATAATTCAATCAAATTAAAACTGATTGATTGTCTTATTGGTGCGAACATATTTTACCTTCGAACCACTCCAGAAGGAGGACTTGCCTCTCTTTTATTCGGCGAAGACTTTCTTGAAAAGAGCCTCCCTTCATTACCTAATCAGGCTAAGGTCTGCTTTGTGTTGGCATACAAGTTTTATGAAAAAGAGAGTCAGAGTGGAAATACTTTTTGTTCTTCCCTTGAAAATTGGTACAAAATTAAAATAGACCCTCTTGATGCTTCTCTAGCATTTGTTATAGAACAACAAGTCGTGGGTGGCGAAGAATTTAATCTTCTGGTGGGAAGACTATTACCAACTTTGAATCTGCTCCGAATTCAACAACTCGAATGGCTCAAAGAGATGACGGCAAAGTGGTCAAAGATAAAATAAGGATATGGCCCCTTTCTAAGGGCGGAAAAACAACCGTTGAAAATCTTCAGACCCTTTGTGAGAACTGCAATCACGGAAAGGGAAAGGGGCATCCGGTCGGATAAATTTCAAAAGCGGCCTCCCGGCCGTTTTTGAATTACGAGACACACCCACTAAATGGTGTCGTATTTGTCTCATTTTCCCAACCGCCAACTCATGAAGAATGGACACTTGCGGTACCCCCGTTTCGTGTCTCATGTGTCTCATTCCTGCCTTATCCATCCCCAAAATGGGACACGCCGAGAAAGCCGTATTACTGTTCCATTTGTTCCGTTTTACCCCGACTCACATGCCTCAAGTTGAGCCCGCTGGTCTGACCCCCGAAAAAGCCCTAACATATACAGAGGTCTGGGGTACTGAACTCCAAGACACCGCCAAATAAAACAGACCCAAATGGTCGGTTTTGTTTTTATTTAAAATCTGGTATCATAATGAGATATTATTCATAAAGGAGGTTACACTATGGCAAAGAAGTCACGAGGCGGGCGGATGACGGCAGCGAAGAGGCGCGCGGCCAAGACGCCGGGCGGCAGCAAGCGCGTGAAGAATCGCAAGGCTGGCCGGAAGATCATGAAGTCATGAGACGGCGGCCGTAAAAGGCAGAAAACACCGGCGCGCGCCGGTGTTTTCGAAGCCCACATACAGAGGTCTGGGGGTACTGAACTCCAAGACATCGCCAAACAAAAAAGCCGCTCGATGGAGGGGCTTTTTTGTTTTGGAAAATTTTTGCATAAAAAATCGGCCCGCAGAGTAAAAACTCATACGGGCCGAGCGGTCCGAGCGACTAAGCGCTTGCCTTGCCGGAGACGAGGAAGCGGAAGATCCGAGACCAGCGGTGGGCGCGAACGTCCAAGTAGAGGCGCAGCCACGACCCGCAGGCGTCCATAAACGCGTACGGGACACCCACGCAGCCGCCGGGGCTCACCCAGGAGGAAGCCGGGAAAATGATCGGGCCGTCCTTGAGTGCATCGGGATTCGCTTTGAGATAGGCGAGCCCGCGGACGAGTCCTTCGAGGCGTCCGCCGTTGGGCTTTATGGCCACCTCGACCTCGGCGATCGACCATCCGCGGTCACCACCGAAGAGGGAGAGGCCGGTAGCGTCGTAGGCTCTCTCGTTTCCGAGCGGAAAGTGCTGCTCGGTGATGTCGGTATTGAACCGACCGGGCGGGAAGCCGGCGTCGGTGATCATCTGGGCGAGGGTGGTGGGCGCGGCGGTGCCGAGCGCTGCGCGGAGGGCGTCGACCGGAACGCGGACGAGGTCCGAATTCCTGTGATCGAGAAGAGCTTCCGCCATCTCGACCGTGAAACCCGCCTTCGCGAGCTTGCCGATCAGCGCCACCAGTCTTCCCGTATCCAATGCGAGCAGGTTGGCCATGCGGCTATCCTGTCCTTTCGTTGCCGTCGGTACGTTCCCGGAGCGAAGTATTCGCCACAGGAGTTTCCCTTGGTTGAAAACGGCGGTTTAGGGCTACCTTTTGGTTAGCCACAAAACGCCGGTTTCAACGGAGCGCAGACGTAGCAAAGAACAAATTACTATAGGACAAAATCACGAAGAAGTCAAGGGTTTTCGACCTCTGACAAAAAATTTGTTATCGTTGATTTACTATGAATGACTTCAAAAAAAACCTGACGCCGGAGCAGTATCGCGTGATGCGCGAAAAAGGAACCGAGGCGCCGTTTACGGGCAAGTACGTCCATGAAGACGCCGAGGGCATGTACGTCTGCGCCGCGTGCGGGAGCGAGCTGTTTTCTTCCGACGCGAAGTTCGATTCCGGGACCGGCTGGCCGAGCTTTACCGAACCGGCGAATCTCAAAAACATCGAGCTGCGCGAGGACGCGAGCGGCGGGATGCGGCGCACCGAAGTGGTGTGCAAAAAATGCGGCAGCCACCTGGGCCACGTGTTCGACGACGGCCCGCGCGACAAAGGCGGCAAGCGTTACTGCATCAATTCGGTGTGCTTGGCATTACAAAAGAA
The DNA here is from genome assembly GCA_964487195.1 of uncultured Gammaproteobacteria bacterium. Taxonomy (GTDB): domain Bacteria; phylum Patescibacteriota; class Patescibacteriia; order SG8-24; family SG8-24; genus CAZAPV01. The sequence goes on from CAZAPV010000024.1 coordinate 8,534, forward strand.
AGAAAGGAAATAAAAAGCAGACCGTGAAGGTCTGCTTGTAAAGTGCGCCGCGTCGTCATGACGCGGCGTTTTCTTTCATCCCTCTCGTGAACCAGTCCTTGAACAGGATCATGAGGAGCGGGCCGACGATCGCCGCGGCGCCGAGGATCAGCCACATCATCTCGGGCGTGTCCCCATAGGCGAGGCGATTGCCGGCAAGCACGTCGTGCAGCGGTTTTTCTACGCCGCCGACGATCATTTTTTCGGGGCACCAGCGAGCCAGAAGGATGCCGGAGAAGAAACCGGCGACGGTCTTTCCGATGAACCACGGCATCGCCGAGAAGGACGAATAGATCCCCTCCTGGCCGACCGGCGCGATGGCGATGATGTAGTGCGACAGCCGCGGCGAAAACATGATCTCGCCGACGGAGAACACCAGCATCGACACGACGCTCATCGCGTAATACGCCGTGGTGACGTCCGCGCTGACCCAGTGCCAGGGAACGGCCATCGGAAAGAAACTGACCGCCGCGACCAGCGCGCCGTAGGTCAGCATCTTGAACGTGCCGAACCGGTTGATGACCGGCACGAGCAGGAAGAGGCCCGCGACGATGATGACGGGGTTGATCGTTTCGAGCAGACCGACGCGCGCGTCCGGTCCGATCGCCCGGTACCAATACTTCGGCGACAGCACCGACCAATAGAGAAATGCCGCGCGCACGCCGATCGTCAACGTGACCGCGCTCATCATGCGCAGAAACGCCGCATGGCCGAGCACTTCTTTGATGGCGAGCTTCGGCGCATCGTGCGGTCGCTCTTCGTCTCCGCCGAGTCCCGTCTCGTCCTTGATGGCGAACAGCGCGAGAGGAAAGGAGAGCGTGGCGGTCACCAGTCCGAAGGCGATGATCCAGGCGAAATCCAGCCGCAGCGTCAGGTGGATGAAATCCACGAGAAGGCCGGCGAGAATGGCGCCGACGTTCATGATGATGTACCAGACGTTGAACCCGCACGCCTGCGACTTCTTGCTCGTAAAGCGGCGATTGCCCACCTGGTAGACGGTGGATTTTATGGATCCCGGCAGACCGCCCAGACCCAGGCAGACGATGAATACGCCCGCCCGCCATGGCATTCCATGCCACAATCCGGCGAGCACCATCACGCCCCTGATAAGGATCGCGGCGGCGAGTGCCGCGTAGAGCGACTTCTTGATGCCGTAACGGTCCACGATCGGTCCAGCGGCGAAGAAGCAAATCGAGGTCAGAATGCCGAGCCAGGTGATGGCGGCGCCCGCGGCGATGTCACTGAATCCGAGACTCGAGGTCATGAACACCGTCGAGATCGTGACGAACGCGAACGTGTAGAGGGAATCGAGGAAATTGATCGCCTGGACTCCCCAGAATTCGCGCCGCGTCTCTTTGAGCACGGCGAACTCGCGGAAATATTCCGATACGCGCATGAGGCGCCTCCTTGGCTCCGGAATGAAAAGAACCGTGCTCACCTCAACAGATCGGCCGCGAAAAAACAAGGACTCTGGCGTCAACGAAGGAGCATGCCGTCGCCGAATGAAAACAGGCGGAATTTTTTACGGATCGCTTTGCGATACAGGTCCAGGATCGTTTTTCTGCCGGCGAACGCGGCGACGAGCATCAGCAGACTGGAGCGCGGAACGTGGAAGTTGGTGATGACGCCGTCCGCGACGCGGAAACGGTAACCCTCGCGGATGAACAGGCGCGTCGCGCCAGCGCCTGCGCGCACGCGGCCACGGGCGTCCGCCGCGGATTCGAGCGCGCGCACGACCGTGGTGCCGACCGCGACGATCGGCCGCCCTTGTTTTTTCGCCGCGCGCAGGAACGCCGCGGTTTTCGCGTCGATCTCGTACCGTTCTTCGTGCAGTTTTCCCTCGCGCAGCTGCCGTTCGGTGAGCGGCGCGAACGTGCCGAGATTCACGTGCAGCGTCACGAAACGGATATCATGCCCCGCTTTTTTGAGCGCCGCGAGCAGCCGCGGCGTGAAATGCAGCGACGCGGTCGGCGCGGCGACCGATCCCCTCTCCCGCGCGAACACCGTCTGGTACTGCTCGCGCAGTTTCTTTTCATTTTTTGTCGCATGTTTGATGTACGGCGGAAGCGGGGTGCGACCGTATTTTTCAAGCACGGAAAAAATCTTTTTCACGGGAAAAGACGGCGTCAAAACGTAGCCGTCCGCATCGCGCGATTCGACGAGAAATGCAATGCCGGGCGCGGCCGTGACCGTCGCGCCGCTCGCGAGCGGCCGGTCGGCGAGCATCCGCAGATGCTTTCCGTCAGTTCGTACGTACAGCAGCCGCACGCGGCCGCCGGTCGGCTTGCGCGCTTCGAGACGCGCCGGCACCACCTTGGTCTTGTTCAAAATGATAACGCTCTTGGACGGCAGATAATCCGCCAGATTGCGGAACGTGTCGTAGCGAACCTTCTTGTCGCGGCGGCGGTAGACGAGCAGCCGCGCGCCGTCCCGCGGCGACGCCGGTCGCTGGGCGATGCTCTTTTTCGGAAACGCGTAGTCGTAACCGGTCACAGTCTTCCCTTCCTGATGTCCTCGCGCGCCGCGGCGACGAGGCCGTGAAAATGACGGAGGTTGTGGAACGAGAGCAGCGTGGCGGCGAGCATCTCTTTCGCGCGGACGAGGTGGCAGAGATAGCTGCGCGTGTGCTCGCGACAGACGAAGCAATCGCACGCCGGATCGAGCGGGCGCCGGTCTTTCAAAAACGCGGCTTTGGCGAGGTCGAGACGTCCCTGCGACGTGAACGCGGTGCCGCTCCTTGCGTAGTGCGTCGGCACGGTGCAGTCGAAGGTGTCCACGCCTTCTTTGATGATCGTCCTTATATCTTCGGGATGGCCGATGCCGAGCAAGTGCCGCGGCTTATTCTCGGGGAGCTCGGCCATGACCACGCGGAGCATGGTCGCGAGGTTTGCCTTGTCATCGCCGAATTCGCCGCCGATCCCGAAGCCGTCGAACGGCATCGTGCCGATCGTCCGCGCGCTTTCGCGCCGCAGTTCCTTGAACTTGCCGCCCTGCACGATTCCGTAGAGCGCCTGCGGTTCGCGGCGCAATGCGAGACACCGTTTCGCCCAGCGGTTGGTGCGCGCGAGCGATGCCGCGGTGTACGCGCGGTCCGCGATCGGCGAGGTGCACTCGTCGAACGCGAAGATGATGTCCGCGCCGAGCGCGCGCTGAATCTTCATTGATTCTTCAGGGCCGATGAAAATCTTCCGTCCGTCGAGGTATGACGTGAACCGCACGCCGTCCTCCGTGATCTCGAGCAGTTTCGGCTGCTGATGGTGCCCGATCCGCGCGCCGCCTTTCTCTTTGTCCTTCAAAATTTTCCCCATCCCGAAATCGCGGCCGAATCCGAGACTGAACACCTGGAATCCGCCGGAATCGGTCATGAGCGGCCCGCGGCGGCCCATGAATGCCTGCAGCCCGCCGGCGGCTTTCACCGCGTTCTCGCCCGGCTTAAGATGCAGGTGGAGCGTGTTGCAGATCAGCAGTTCGCTCCCACTCGCGACGATCTGATCGTTCGTAAGCGCCTTCACCGTCCCCTGCGTCGCGACCGCGACGAGCGCCGGCGTCTCCACGTCGCCGTGCGGCGTACGGAGCACGCCGATCCTGGCGCGGCTTTTCTTGGATTTTTTGAGAATGGAAAATTCGAGCATAACCGGAGAGCGTACAACAAAAAAAGAGCCCCGGCAAGGGCTCGGATCAGGCGCCGCCACGCAGATAGATCATGCCGTAGACGAACAGATAGATGACGTAGAGCGCCGCCGCGGTCGAGAATATGCGGTTTTGTATCGGCCGTTTTGCGCGCGCGTTCGCGTCCATGGCGAGCGCGAGGCAGATCCCGATGAGCGCGCTGTCGCGGATCGTCACTTCGCTCACGCCGACCGAGAGTCCGATCGCGAGCAGGAATGCGCCGGCGACAGCCGCCGTCGTCCGCAGATACCGACCGGAGAGGAACAAGACGCCGATGACGAATTCGAACGCGCCGTTCGCGAACAGGAACGTCGTCGGCGCGACCGGCAGGTTCGACCACAGCCACGACGGAATCCAGCCGAACCACGCGTCCGGATGGATCCATTTGTCGACGCCGAACCACAAGAACACCGACCCGATCGCGAAACGGAGCACGATCATCGTCACTTGGCGCGGTTCTCTTTTGAAAATGTTTTCCATAGCATCGCCGCGCCGACCGCCGCGAACAGCGCGGATCCGTACTGCGCGGGCGTGAGCATGAAATAGCGGACGTCCGAGCCGGGCAGATCCCAGGCGCGATAGAAATCGAGGAAGAACCTCGCTCCTCCATAGAGTACCATAAACAGCCAAAGAAATCCCCTGGTGCGGTTGTCCGCGCGCCGGCGGTTGATCCAAGCGAACAGCGCGAACAATGCGAATCCGACGAGCGACAGAAGGAGGCCGTGATCGAGCCGGCTGCCGCCGGGATAGCGCACGGCGAGCAGCGAATGCGACAGCGTGCCCGGGTGATCGTGGATCAGGAAGCAGCCGATCCTGCCGATGCCGTAGCCGAGCGGGAGAGCGTAGCAGGCGACGTCGGCGAATTGCGCGAACGGGATCTTCTTGACGCGGGCGAAAATGAGCGCGGCGATCCCGGCGCCAAAGAACCCGCCGAAACTGGACATCCCGCCCTCCCAGACGCGCAGCACGCGCAGCGGATCCGCGAGGTATGCGGCCGGCTGGTAGACGTAAGCGAAGAACAGCCGCGCGCCGACGAGCGCGCCGAGCGCCACCCACGACGCGAAGTCGACGAAATCGTTTTCATTCAGACCGCGGCGCTTCGCCTCGCGGCTGCCGACGAGCACCGCGGCGAGGATGCCGAGCGCGACCATCAGTCCCCACACCTGGATGTGCAGCGGACCGAGCGGGATGATCGTCAACGAAAAATACGGGATCATATCGCGCCGAGCCGTTCGAGCGCTTCTTTAAAAGTCTTGAGCGCTCTCTTTGCGACGCCTGCGTCGAGGTGGTAGCTCGCTTCGTGGGCGAGCTGATTGCGGACGCGGTGCGCCCACCACACGTCACGGAGCGCCGGATATTTGTACTGCGCGAATTTCAACCGGTCGCCGAGCGTGTCGCCGGGCATGGCGAGCGCCTTGAGCGCGGAATCGAGCAATTTGTCCGCTTCGAGCACCGCCATCTTCCGACTCATCTCCCCCTGCGTTTCAACGGCGCGTTCGATCTCCGTCCAACGTCGCCGCATCGCTTGCCGATCGGACGGCTGGAAACTGCGCGATGCGAAAAAATTCCGGATTTTTTTGACGAGCAGCGCGAGGATCAGCGCGACGACCGCCGCGAAAACGACGCCGAGAATGACGGGGAACGCGCTCGAAAAATCGACCGTGAGCATCATACCGCGCCCTTCGTCCAGCGAACGCGCACCGGCTTGTCTTCATGGGACCACGTGATCGCGAGCGTGCCGCCTTTCCTCGCGCGGTCGAGCTGCTTGCCGATCGACACCGCGAGCTGGTTCTCGGTGGTGGAGACGCGGATCGTCCCGCCGCGCTCGGAAATCTTGATGATCCGCTCTTCGGGATCCCGCTTCGCGGCGCGCGCGCCGACGTTCCTGACGAGCGCGAGGATCTCCTGTTTTTCTTCGGCGCCGAACTTCCCTTCGATGACGAGTTCGCCGCCGAAATTCAGGACGGCGCCGTTCTTCGCCATGGCGCGGACGCGGCACTCGTCGCAGATCCACGATTCAAGCAGCGCGCGTTTGGGGACGCTCGCAAGGACGGACGGCGAGTGCCAATGCTTTTCGAAATAGATCGCGCCGCAGTTCGGGCAGCGGAGCATCCCGCGCTTGCCGAGTTTCTCATTCCGAAGAATCTCCTCGCGGCGCGCGTGCAGCTGGAACGTGCCGTTCTGCTCCGTCCGCTCTCCGCGGCCGCGCGAGGAGCGTCCCTTGGAACCGTTTTTCTTTTTGATGATCCATTTTTGCGCCATAGATTATGCGTGGGAAGGATATAATTTTTCTCGCAGACCCGCGGCGTGTTCGTACGCGTGCGCCGCGCCGAGAATGCGCCGTTCGTCGAAATGGTTGCCGATGATCTGCAGCCCGACCGGAAGGCCGTCCGCGAACCCGCACGGGACGCTGATCGCCGGCAGTCCGGCGACGTTCACCGAGACGGTGTAAATATCCGACAGGTACATCGTGAGCGGATCGTCGAATTTCTCGCCGATGTTCCATGCCGGCGCAGGCGCGGTCGGCGTCACAATCACGTCCACCTCGTTGAACGCCTTCGCGAAATCGTTGGAGATCAGCCGCCGCACTTTGAGCGCTTTGAGATAATACGCGTCGTAATACCCGGACGAGAGCGCGTAGGTGCCGAGCATGATGCGCCGCCGCACTTCGCGCCCGAATCCGCGCCCGCGCGATCTCCTGTACGTTTCCTGGAGCGTCGCGCCGCGTTCCCGCGCGCCGTACCGGATCCCGTCGAAGCGCGCCAGGTTCGCGCTCACTTCGGACGGCATCAGCACGTAGTACACCGCGAGCGCGTACTCGGCGTGCGGGAGCGACACCTCTTTCGTCGTCGCGCCGACCTTCTGGAGCGCCGCGACCGCGGCGGCAACCGCCGACTCCACCTTCGGATCCATTCCGGAGACGAAATATTCCTTCGGCAATCCGACGCGCAGCCCTTTGAGCGACGTCGGCAATTTTTCCGGCACCGCCCAGCTCGATTCGAGCGCGACGCTCGTCGAATCCATCGGGTCGCGGCCTTCGAGATGGCGCAGCAGCAATGCGGCATCCTCGGTCGTCCGAGTGAGCGGACCGATCTGGTCCAGACTGGACGCCATCGCCATCAGTCCGTAACGGGAGACGCGGCCGTACGTCGGTTTCAGGCCGACGACGCCGCACATCGCGGCGGGCTGCCGGATGGAGCCGCCGGTGTCGGAGCCGAGCGCGATCGTCGCGGAACCTT